>CAZURC010000071.1:0-10490 GCA_964623405.1 uncultured Treponema sp. | reverse complement strand
TATCTTAACGGCGCGTCAAGACGGATTTTGAATAGACTGTTGTGCCGTACAGATAAAGTTTGTGTGTCGTAAAAATAAAGTTTGTGCGTCGTGCAGATAAAGTTTGTGCGTCGTGCAGATAAAGTTTGTGCGTCGTACAGATAAAAAATTTGCGTCGTATAGATAAAATTTTTGCGTCGTACAAATAAAATTTTTTCTACTGACAATTGTTATATTTCATACTGAGCTGAAAAAAGTTTGTTATTGAGTGATGAGAAAGGAGAGAGAAGGCTGCCTGAAAAAAAACGGCATGAGACTTGCTCATGCCGTTATGCCTTAGAAGCAGATGATTTCTAGTCTGTAAAGCGGATGTCCTGCCAGATATTGTTGTATTTGTCCAGGTCCTCGCCAATATCAAGCTTGAGGACACAGTTATTCATCTGGCTTGCCTCGTACATTGGTTTTTCCTTTGTGTACTGGGCCGCTTCTGGAACTACAAAGCAAGGGAAGTGGAATGCGTCAAGGAATTTGGCGTATACTTCCGGGCGGTGTATGTAGTTGATGAATTCGTTTGCAAGCTCAGCATGTTTTGAGTCCTTTAGTATGCACATGCTGTCAAGATAAGACGGACCGCCTTCTTCTGGAATAAAGAAATCTATCATCTCGTCCCATTTTTCCTCTGGAACTTCGCCGTGGACTACTTCGGCATATCCCTGGCAAAGCCAGAAGTCTCCAGAGGCGAACGACTTGCCGAATCCCTCTGCGTCAAACTTTATAAGGTTCGGCTTCCAGTTCTTTACAATGAGCTCTTTTGCCTCCTCAAGCTCTTTTGTGTCTGTTGTGTTAAGACTATAACCCAGGACTGTGAGAGCGTCTCCTATAACTTCCCGCATATCATCCATCATTGTGGCATGCCCTGCGAACTGCTTGTCCGCAAATATATTCCAGTTCCTTTCGTAAGAGCCGGAAGGGACCTTTGTCTTGTTAACAGAGACACCTGCCGCTCCCAGATAATAAGGACTAGCATATTCAAAGTTCGGATCGTAAGTGGCCATTTTTGAGAGAAGAGGGTTGAGCTTTGAGTTGTTTGTCTGCTTTGAAGGATCCAGCTTCTGAAGCATTCCCTGCGCAATCATTATAGAAGCATAGTCCTGCGAAGGAACCACAATGTCATACCCTTTTGCGCCGGCGCGGAGCTTTGCATACATCTCTTCATTCGAGGCGTAGCTGTCTACTTTGATTGTGCAGTTGAATTCTTTCTCAAAGTCACGCAGCACCTCATCTGGAGTGTAGTAAGTCCAGTTGTAAAGGTAAAGAGTTTTTCCGTCATCTCCGCAAGATGTGAAGAGACCCAAAGCAGCGAACGCGGTTATAGCAGCCGCTGTGATTTTAGAGGCGATTTTCATACGCTTATCTCCAAAACCCGGATACACCGTTGCATCCGGGAAAACAATTAAATAATCCGCTCACACAGAGCGTTTTTTGACAGGAAGAATCAGTGCGCAGAGGCAAAGCCCTTTAATCCCTTGCGCAGGGTGAAAGTCAGAATTCCTATTGCGGCTATAAGAACGAACGAAAGCGAGTTGATTACAGGACTTACGCCGAATCTTATCATTGAGTAAACATAAAGAGGCAGTGTCGTGCTTCCAGGTCCGCTTACAAGGAATGTGATTACATAGTCCTCAAGAGACATCGTTACGCTCATCATAAAGCCGGATACAATTCCCGGCATAATTGCAGGAATAATGACCTTTGTGAGCGTCTGAATCTCATTGGCTCCAAGATCGTGGCTTGCCTCTATAATGGAAGTGTCAAAGTCATCAACTCTGGCTGTCACCATTAGGAATACGAACGGAAGACAGAAAGTAGTGTGCGCTATAAAGATTGTGAGAAGCCCCAGACTCATCTTTATTGCGCTGAAGAAAATCAGCAGGGAAAGTCCCATTATTACTTCCGGCAGAACCATAGGCAGAAAGCTTATTGTCTGTATGTAGCTTTTTCCCTTGAACTTGTACCAGCTTACACCTATTGCCGCAAGCGAGCCTAATATTGTGGCTACAAGGGCAGATGTTATGGCTACAATAAAACTGTTTAAGAGTGAATTCCACAGTGGAGCTGAGTCAAAAATCAGCTTCTGGTACCAGACAAAAGAGAATCCTGTAAACGTTGTGTCCTTTGAGGCGTTGAATGAATAAAAGATAATCACTAGCAGCGGCAGGAAAAGAAAGAGCAGGCACAGGAACAGGACTGTCTTTGAGAAGCTGAAGCGTGGAGCATGTTTCTTCCAGTTGCGCTTTGCATGGCGGAAGTTTTCGCTCAGTTTTTTTATAGGTGTGAACAGCTTGAATGGATTGTTTTTCATTTTACGCCTCCGTTTGGAGATGCTATCCCTGTAAGATCCTCTTTTGTGGACACTTTCTTAAGCTCCGCCTCTTTCTTGCTTGAGTAGAGCATCCAGAGGATTCCAGCCATGGAGAGAAGTGTAAGCACCATTGAGAATGCTGAGGCGAGCGGCCAGTTGCGTGTCTTCTGCACCTGGTCAACTATGATGTTTCCTATCATGTAGCTGTCTTTCCCGCCGACAATGTTAGGCACTGTGTAAGAGCCGAATATCGGAATGAACGTGAAAATCAGCGCGGATACAATTCCGCTTTTGATTCCAGGAAGAAGAACTTTTGTCATGGACTCGGGCTTTGTTGCGCCTAAGTCCCGCGCCGCCTCAAGGAGAGAAAAGTCGAAGCGATCCACTGCCGTAAAAATCGGAAGTATCGCATAAGGCAGGTACATATATATGCTCAGGACTATGACAGCGCCCTTTGTGTACATGAACTTGACCGGCTTGAACACAGCGTCAGGATTCCCTGTTATCTTATGGAAGAGATTGAATATTCCGCCGATTATCATGTTCAAGATTCCGTTGTCGCCTAGAATCGTAATCCATGCGAATATACGTATAAGCGAATTTGTAAGGAACGGTATTATGACAAGAATGAGAAACAGCGTCTGATGCCGGCTCCTAGCTATTGCGTATCCGCAGGGGAGAGCCACCAGTATTGTAATGAGCGTTGACAGGGCGGTAATCCAGAGCGTGCGCAGGAACACAATTCCATAAGCGGGGCTGAGCATCTGCTGGTAGGCCTTCAGGCTGAACTCAGGAACAACAGAGCCGTATACATCGCGCTTCATGAATGAATATGCGACTATTATTACAAGCGGAACAACAAAGAAAATGCTGAACCACAGCCCCATAGGCCATGCGTAAAAAGGACCGGGGTTGTTTTTCTTTAACTTATTTGTGCTTTTCATTATTTTTCTATGTCCTCAACAATATATCCGTCTTCTGCTGACCAGGAGATGTAGACTGTGTCCTTCCACTGGATTTCCGGACCGTCATCAAGATAGTTTGTATGCTGCTTGAACACTTTTACAATCGTGCCTGTTTTCTCAAGCTTTACATAGAATTTTGACTGGAAGCCCGTATATACAGGCTCCTCTACAATACCCTTGAATACGTTTATATCCTTGCGTCCATGCACGTCAGGCTCTTCAAGTGTGATTCTGATTTTCTCAGGCCGGATAGTGAAAGCGACTTTCTGGCCGACATCTGTATGCTCATAGTCTGTTACAAGGATATTCTTGTCCTCTTCCTTTGTCGCCTGTGTGTCTCCCTTGAGCTGAGCCTGGAGACCAAGCGCAGGAGTGTTGAGAGTGACCATGTACTCTTCTCCTGACTTTGCCTTGTAGCCCTCGCAAGCGACTACTGTTGACTCAAAAAGATTTGTCTCGCCGATGAACTGCGCGACAAACTGGGTGGCAGGGCTTTCGTAGATTTCAAATGGTGTTCCAATCTGCAGAACATGGCCCTTGTTCATTACCGCAATCCTGTCTGAAACCGCAAGAGCCTCGCTCTGGTCATGTGTTACGAATATAAAGGTAATTCCAATCTTGTCGTGCAGATGGTCAAGCTCTACAAGCAGACTTGAGCGGAGCTTTGCGTCCAGCGCAGAAAGAGGTTCGTCAAGGAGAAGCACTTTAGGCTCATTTATAAGGGCGCGGGCAATTGCCACACGCTGGCGCTGTCCGCCGGAAAGCTGGTTAGGCTTTTTATAGATGTGCTCCTCCAGCTGAACTAGAGACAGATATTTTCTTACTTTTTCTTCAACTATCGCATTGTCTACCTTCTTGAGCCTTAGAGAGAAAGCGACATTCTCAAAGACTGTCAGATGAGGAAAAAGAGCATAGGACTGGAATATTGTGTTTGACAGGCGCTTGTTAGGAGGAAGAGAGACAACGTTTTTGTCATCAAAAAGAACTGCGCCTTCATCAGGATTCTCAAAGCCTGCGATTATACGCAGCAAGGTTGTCTTGCCGCAGCCTGAAGGTCCAAGCAGAGTGAAAAATTCACCCTGCTTAATAGTAAAGTCAATGTCGTCCAGCGCGACAAAGTCGCCGAATTCTTTGGACACATGGTCAATCTTAACCTGACTTCCGTTCAATTTGAGTACCTCTTAATTTTACAGCCCGACCTCAGGGGGCTTTGTTGAATAACAGAAAAACTGCATAAACGTAAAAATAAGATTATTAGCATAAATTGTCTATAAGTTTTTTAAAGTTTTCATAAATTTTTTTAGAGGAGAATTTGCAAAAAAATGAACGGAGCATTTCTGCGGCTAGATAAAATGCTCCAGGACCATGTAAAGAATTGTTCCGCCAAATATGCTGAGCATGCTGTTGCCTTTCCATATATGAAGCAGAATTGTCGCCGCTACTGCGCTTATTGCCGGTATTCCCCAGGGTGAAGCGGAGAATGTCATGTATTTCGGGTCAACAAGGCAATATATGATGAGAACACCTATTACCATCGCCGGAATGTATTTTTCTATAAAGCTTATAATCTGGGGAGGCTTCTTTTTGCTGAAAATTATGAACGGAAAAGCTCTGAGCAGGAACATAAGAACCGCAGATGCCAATGTTGCAATAACTGCCTGTAGAAGTGTAAGACGCATTTTCTAGCTGTTGCCTCCGTTTTCTGTGTTTTCAGGACTATGCTCTTTAACGGATTTTGGCCTGCCGAATATTCCCCGCACAAGCAGGAGAACTGCGATTCCCAGAGAAAGAGCTACTATCAGGACTTGCTGGGATGGAAGTATCCCAAGTCTTGCCAGAACTATTGCGGCCGTCGCTGTGCATATTCCGCATAGCGACGGAAACAGGTCGCGGCTTTTTTTTATCTGCTCTATCATAAGGACTATGAACAGCGCATTCAGCGCAAAATCGACACCGGCAAAGTTGAAAGGGAGAACTGTGCCTAAAAGAGCGCCGATTACGCTGCCCAAAAGCCAGTATGACCAGTCCAACGCGGCAATCATGCTGTAGTATTCACCCGCATTCTCTCCGGCAGGAACATCGCTTGTGGTTATAAGAGCATAGGTTTCATCTGTGAGCGTGAAGATGAGAAATGGCTTCCAGTTGCCGACATTTTTCTTGCTGTATTTTTTTAGGAGCGACAGGCCATAGACAATATGCCTTATGCCGACAAAAAACTGTGTGACAAGAAAGGCCGGCAGTGTTGCGCCTGCCGCCATAAGCCCTATCCCCACATACTGCCCTGTCCCTGAGTATATTGTAAGGCCCATAAGAAGAGCCATCCACCATGGATAGCCGCTGTTTACAACCATAAGGCCAAATGGAATTCCTATAGAAACATACCCAAAAAATATAGGAAGGGTAGAGCGCGCGCCTTTGCGGATGCTGTCCTTTTTCAACATGTTTTAATTATATCATTTTGCCTTGTTTGATGAAACAGGCTATGTATGATAGAATTCTTGCCATGTATTTAAATGCAGACTATTCTCAGACTGCTGTTTCTGGGAATAGGTTTAATGCTTGCCGGAGGTTTTGAATGCTTGCAATTATATTTGGACTCGCCCTTATAGTTTTCTGTGTGTGCGCCGCATTGCCGCAAGTGCTGGGATGGGGCGACTTTGTTATAGCCGCTTTAAAAGGAATGGGGCCTGTGATTGCGGCCTTTGTCGGCATTGTCGCAATCTTTATAGGCTTTGCGGATATTCAGGACAAGAAAGAGGCGCGCAAGGAAGAGAGAGAAGCCGCAGGGGAAGAGGAAGAGAAATCATAGCTGCTTGCTTGTAATACGAGTGCGTTTGGAGCAATTTGATTTATTGACGAAAAACGTTAAAAATTTTATATTAAATATCCCCGTATATGCGCAGATAAAAGCTTCACTATCTGCGGGTGTGTTTTTTGAAGATGCAGATCAGAAATCACACAAGAGACTTTTTAGTACAAAGGTATATACAAATGAAAACTTTATTCGTTAAAGAGTATGAGCAGAAACGCGACTGGTACATCATTGATGCCGCCGGAAAACCTCTGGGACGTGTCGCGGCTAAGGCTGCGGCTATTGTCCGTGGAAAGAACAAGGCTACTTTTACACCAAACCAGGCTATGGGCGACTATGTTGTGATTATCAACGCAGACAAAGTTGTTGTTTCTGGCAAAAAGGCGGACAATATGCTTTACCGCCATTACACAGGATATGTCGGCGGTTTGCGCGAGTATTCATTCTCAAAGCTTATTGAAAGAAATCCTACAGAGCCGCTTTCGCGCACAATTGCTGGAATGCTTCCTAACGGCCGTCTTGGACGCAAGATGATGGATAGTGTTAAGATTTACGCAGGTTCTGAATACCCTCAGAAGGCTCAGAATCCAAAGCCGCTTGAAGTGTAATAGGAGTCTATGATGGTTAAGAATATTGCAATTGGTACAGGTAGAAGAAAAACAGCTGTTGCACGTGTGTTTCTCCGTGAGGGCAGCGGCAAAATTGTTGTAAACGGAAAGGATGTCTCTGAGTATTTTAATTCCCAGGAGCAGGTGCGCAGAGTGCATCAGCCGCTTCTCGTTACAAGTAATGAGAATAAATTTGACATTCTTATCAATGTGAATGGCGGAGGTCTTAACGGACAGGCTGACGCATGTCTGCATGGACTTTCCCGCGCGTTGCTTCAGGTTGATCCTGATGCGCATTCATCTCTTAAGGCAAACGGATTCCTTACCCGTGACAGCCGCATGGTAGAGCGCAAGAAGTATGGACAGCGTGGTGCACGCCGCCGCTTCCAGTTCTCTAAGCGTTAGAAAAATTTTGGTGGGCGCAAAATCCTGCCTATCATTTATTATGCGCATAAGTGCAGTAAAACAGGTTTCGTCTGATGTGGTAGAAATTACAACTGATGACGGGCCTGTTTTTTTTATCCGCTCAGCTTTCTTATTCTCGATAAAGCAGGAGGACATTGCTCCTGGCGCCGAATTCCTGGAAGAAAAGGAGAATGAGCTTATTGATGCGGCTCTGGCGTTCGCGGCAGAGAGAAAGGCAGAGGAATATCTTTCGCGGTGTGAGCAGTGCAGGGCGGGGCTTGAGAAAAAGCTTGCCGCTAAAAAATATTCAAGGCAGTCTGTCAAGACCGCGCTTGATTATCTTGAGGAGAGAAAGCTGCTTGATGATGTCCGTTTCTCATGTTCCTGGCTTGCAAGCCATTCTGTCTTTAAGCCGCAGGGCAGGTCAAGGCTTTTGCAGGAGCTTTGCCACCGCGGGATAAGCGCAGCTGACGCGAGGACGGCTCTTGATATTTTTTTTAAGGGAACGGATGAGGCGGACTTGTTCCAAAGAGCTTGCTCAAAAGCCGTGAGGAGCGGAAAGACAGGGGATAAGCTAAAGAAATTCTTGCTGGATGCAGGATTCCCCTATAAAATGGTCTGCGCTTTGGAAAAGCAGGACAGCTGATATATTTAGTTTGTGTAAAGGTATGAAAGCGTGGCGCCCTTGCTGAACACAGAAAGAGGATCTCTTATTGCGGAGAATCCTTCCAGCAGCATAGATCTTAGAGTTTCGCCCCGCTCGTAGCGGAATTTTCTGAACACGAGAGTGTCAAAGTTGTATTCCGCCTTGACGGATTCCTCTGCCTGCTCAAAGGTGCATATTTCATCGATAAGACCGTTCTCTTTTGCCTGTTGTGCGGAATAAATCCTTCCGTCTGCAAGTTCCCTTGTTCTTTCTATATCTAAGCCTCTGCTCTCGCTTACAATTTGCGTGAACTGTCCGTAGGCCTCATCCGCAAGCGCTTGCATTATTTCTCTCTGCTCGTCTGTCAAAGGCTCGTTGTAGCTGAGCATGTTCTTGTTCTTTCCCGCATGGATTGTTGTTGACTTTATTCCCAGCTTTTCCAGCAGGCCTGTGGCGTCCACTGTGCTTGCGCTTATTACTCCTATGGAGCCAGTGAGCGTGTTGCGGTTCGCATAGATTTTGTCGGCGGCGCAGGCGATATAGTATCCGCCGGAAGCCGCCATGGATCCAAGATATGCGTAAATGTTTTTCCCTGAGGACTTGTAGTCAAGCAGGGCAAGATAGGCTTCATCCGCATGGTAGACTGTTCCGCCAGGGGAGTCTATAAAAAGAAGAATTCCTTTGTTTTTCTCATCCTCCCCAAGGGCTTTTATTGTGTCCAAAAGCCATCTCTGGTTGTAGTCGTTTCCAGCCTCCTGTATGGCGCCTTTTATGCTGACAACGGCAATGTAGGGCTTTGTCCTTGCGGTGAATTCAATTTTCCTGCTCTTCCTTGTGTCCTCGTATATGCTTTTGCCTGATTCGTACGGCAGCGTGACACGGAATATGCCCACGGCGGCAGAGACTATTGCGACTACAATTAAGACCACAAGGCCTGATTTTGTTTTCTTGTCTTTCATGTTATCCTCTTTGAGTATTCGCCACGGATGGCGTCTCTTTTTATTGATTGAAGTCTTCAGGAAGCAGAACACCTGTCCGGATGGCCTGCGCTTTCATGTCCTTGTATGCGTTTGTGAACGACATGTACTGGTAAGGTATAATCCAAAGCTGAAGAATCCCAAGCGTGAATATAGAGAGGAGCTCCCAGCCCATGAAACTGAGGCACATTATAAAAAGATCCCCCTTGAACCCTTTTGTTATGGCGCGGCTTAGCCTCATTGCTTTCGTGACACCTATATCAGGGTTTTCTGCAAGGATAAAGAACATCTGCGAGTATGAGAACCCTTTTACAATTCCAGGAATTAAAAAAAGAAGGCTCCAGAGGAATGTCCATAGAACGAACCAAAGCATTGCGAGCGCGCCTTTTATCCATAGGGAAAGGCCCTTTAGGAATTCTGAGAATCCAATCTTCTCGGTTGTCCTAAAATACTCTCCATAAAGAGAGCATTGGGCAAGAACAAGGATTCCTGCAATGGAAATCGTTATGAATGACAAGAATATATCGCCGCCTGTGTCTGCCCGGGAATAAGTCCATTCATGCTCGTCAAGACCTGGCTCCCATATATACTCGGACGCCAGATGCGCATAAGGCGTGGCCTGGTTTTTATGCCAGCGGAATTCTCTGGTGGAGCAGAGAAACGCAAAGATCAAAAGCGTGATAAGTGTCGCAAGAGCCGGAACTGTTCTTCTTCCTTTCAGCTGTCTTTTTGCAAGCTGTTTGTAGTGCGCGCGCTCAAACATAGTTCAACTCCTGTTTTTTAAGTCTGATAGCATCTGCGAGTAATAGCGTTTTTCTATTTTTTCCTCGCTCACGCCGCATTTTGCAAGAAGCTTCAGGAGCTTTTCCTTTGCCTCAGCGACATGTTTTTCTTCATTTGATTCTGACATAATTTCAATTTCAATAAAATCACCCAGGCGGTCAACGGAGCAAAGCTCAAGGTGCGCCCCGTTGTAATGCCATCCAAGCACAATCTTGTGCTTCTTTAATGTCTGCTGAAAACCCACGTCCGAAAGAAACGCCTCAAAGGGCTCCGCGTTCGACAGAAAAATCTCCTTCTCGTCATTCACCTCAAAGGGCTTTCCGTCCTGGTCTATAAGCTCCTTTCTCTTGTACGTGAATATGACGGATTTTTGCTTTGTTATTTCAGGCGCGCCGGGAATTTCCTTTGTTGTGAATGGAGTTTCCTTCCTTATGCGCACTTTGATTTTCTTTCCGTCAAGGCTTGCAGAATAATAAGTATCATCCTTTTCAACTGCCTCTGAGAAGACAGCGAATTTCTCAAGGCTCTTGATAACGGCTTTTCTGTCATCAACGTGGGCTTTTAGCTCAATTTCATACATATTATGAATATAATATCACATTCCTTTTGAGTTTGCGACTTTATTTTTATAAGCGAGCTGTGCTGAAGAGGTCTGTCATGCTGAACCTGTTTCAGCATCCTCTTTTAAGAGATCCCGAAATAAATTCGTGATGACAATGTGTATATTGCTATGAAGTATCAGCATCCTCATTCTATAATAAACTTCCAAAAACATGATAAACCCGCTACACTAAAACCATTATGACAATCATACTTAAGAATTCAAACTACGAAGTAGTTATCAGCACGCACGGAGCGGAAATCAACTCGTTCCGCAGCGTAAAAGACGGAACAAAATACGTTTTTGAAGGTCCGGAGTCTGTGTGGAAATTCCACGCGCCGGTTCTTTTTCC
>CAZURC010000070.1:0-10989 GCA_964623405.1 uncultured Treponema sp. | reverse complement strand
TAAGTGCCGTCGGAAAATACGTAGCGGTTTCCTGCTTTTACCTTCTTTGCGCCCTTCACCATTGTATGCCAGACCTTCAGGTCAGGAGTCATCTGATTCAAGAACATGAATTCCTGCTCTCTTCCTCCCTGCCCTTCCTTGTCCGAAACATGGACTCCATAGCAGCGGCTTCTTCTTACCTTTGAGTTGTTGAAGACCATAAGAGTGCCTTTCTCAATCAAATCCGGCAAGTCATCCATTCTCATGTCGCGGATTGCCCCGTCTTTTCTTCCCAGGAGCATAAGCCTGTCCTGTCCCCTCACTCCAGAAGGCTTTTGCGCAATCAGCTCGGGCGGCAGCTCAAAATCAAAGTCAGTAAGCTTCATAAGTTCTTTCTTGTCCTATGTCTATTTTTCTAAAGGCGGCAATTTAGCCGTTAAAAAAGCGTTCCCTGTCCGCTTGCGTTGTCCTTATACTCAAGCCCCAGATGGCTATAAGCCTTTGCTGTAGCTATTCTTCCGCGCGGCGTGCGCTGGATAAGGCCGCACTGAATAAGATACGGCTCATAATAATCCTCAAGAGTGTCCTGGGCCTCGCCAATGCTGATTGCAAGAGTCTCAGCTCCTACAGGCCCGCCTCCAAAGTTTCTTATTATTGAAAGCAGAATCTCCCTGTCGTATTTCTCAAGCCCCATGCTGTCAATCTCAAGACGGTCAAGGCCATCCTCAACTATGCGCCTAGTTATCCGGTTCTGTCCCTCAACCTGGGCAAAATCCCTCATGCGTCTGAGCACACGGTTTGCGACACGCGGCGTTCCGCGGCAGCATTTTGCCATAAGCATTGCGGCGTCATCATCAATAAGAACATCAAGTATTCCAGCGCTTCTATGTATAATGGAAGAAAGCTCGTCCTGTGTGTAGAATTCAAAGCGTGGGATAAAACCGAACCTGCTGCGAAGCGGACTTGATACAGAGCCTGCCTTTGTAGTCGCTCCAATCAATGTAAAGGGCGGGATTGGAATTCTTACAGTTCTTGCGGCTGCTCCCTGCCCTATAATCCAGTCAAGCTCATAGTCTTCCATCGCGATATAAAGCATCTCCTCTATAGCAGGCTTCAGGCGATGTATCTCATCAATAAAGAATACCGTCCGCGCTGTTATCGTAGAGAGAATTCCTGCAAGATCCTTTGGCTTGTCAAGGGCAGGCGCGCTGGTAACCTTAAAGTCAACGCCAAGCTCATGCGCTGTAATCTGCGCGAGCGTTGTCTTTCCTAGTCCTGGAGGCCCGATCAAAAGAAGATGGTCAAGCGGCTCCTGCCTCTGCTTCGCGGCCTTTATAAAGGTAGAAAGATTCTTTTTTACGTTCTCCTGTCCCAGGAAGTCCTTAAGCATCTGCGGACGCAGGCTGTTTTCCTGAGCCTCGTCATCCCTTAAATCCGCGCGGACAATCGCTGAGAAATCATTGTCACTATCAACCGCAACTGCCATTACGCAAGCTCCACAATCGTCTTTCTAAATATTATATCCTCTTTTTCCTTCTGGCTCTTTCCCTTAAGCTCTGTTTCCATAGAGGCTGACAGCTCCGCGACTTTCTGCTCGACAGATTTCCGGTCATATCCCATGCTCACAAGCGAGGAGACGACATCCGCAAACGGACCTGCCTTTGGAACAGTGAATACTCTTGTGGTTTCCTGGAGAGTAAGCTTGCCTCTAAGCGCAAGCATCATCTTTCCCGCTGTCTTCTTGCCTACGCCAGGTATTTTTTCCAGGCGGGCGACATCGCCGCTCTCAAGGCTGTCTGTAAGCTCAGCGGAAGTCACGCTGCTCATAATTTTTACAGCGCCCTTAGGACCGACACCATCAACCTTAAGAAGATCGAGAAAAAGAGAGCGCTCGTCCAGGCTCGAAAACCCGTAAAGCGCCATAAGCATGTCTGTATGCTGCATCCATATAAAGACCCTTGCCTCTGCGCCCAGAGGAGGAAGCATGTCAAGGTTAGAGTCTGGAACACATATATCCCATTCAATTCCATTGTTCTCCAGAAAAAGCTGATGGGGGAGCTTAGCCGTAATTGTTCCAGTTATCGAATTGAACATGATTCTATTTTACCGAAATATAAAACAATTATAAAGTGAATTGCTGCAAATGAAATGTCAAAAGGTGTAATGGATATGGGTTATTGCGCCTGCCAAAGCGTCGGCCGCATGATCCGGCTTCGGCTCCGTTTCCAAAGCAAGAAGAATCTTAACATACTTCTCCACAAGAGCCTTGTCCGCCTTTGCGCTTCCTGTAACAGCCTGCTTTATCTGGTTAGGCTTGTACTCGCTTAGGGGAACACAGTTCTGGGCAAGCACAAGGGTACAGACACCCTTTGCCTCCGCCACGCTTATGCCGGAAGAGATATTCTTTACAAAGAAAAGCTCCTCCATAGCGGCCTCCGCAGGCGAGAATTCATCAATTATGCCCTGAAGAGCAGACGCAATTCTCAAGAGCCTTACAGAAAGGCTGTCCGTGCTCTTTGTTGTTATGCACCCGTAAGTCACCATGCGGTATCTTCCCGCAAGAAAATCGACTATGCCAAACCCTGTGTTCGCAAGGCCGGGGTCAATGCCGATAACACGGCGGATTCTCTTTTTGTCCGAAAGCGCCTTTGTCTGCTTTGAGAGAATTGTTCCTGGAAGCTGCTCAAATTTGCTCTGCATCTTTCTTAAAAATAAAGCCACGGATTATTCCGTGGCTTTTTTCCGGTAGAAACCTAGATAATATTACTCCATCTCAAAGTCATCTGGATATTCAGCTGTATGATAAACATTCTGAACATCATCGTTGTCCTCAAGACGGTCAATAAGCTTCTGAACCTTTGCGGCTGTATCCTTGTCAACAGGAGTGTAAGCATCAGGAACCATGCCGACATCAGCAGAGAGTGTCTCAAAACCCTTTGCCGCAAGAGCGTCAGCGACAGCAGAGAATGCGTCAGGAGTTGTTGTAACAGTGATTACACCGTCCTCATTCACAATGTCATCCGCGCCTGCGTCAAGCGCAGTCTCCATCACCTCATCCTCGTTGACTTTCTCAGCATCAAGCTCAATCGTTCCCTTGCGCTGGAACATGCGGCTCACAGAACCTGTTGTTCCCAGGTTTCCGCCTGATTTTGTAAAGATATTGCGGACATCCGCGGCCGCGCGGTTGTGGTTGTCTGTAAGAACCTCAACAAGAACAGCGACTCCGCCTGGAGCGTATCCTTCATAGACAAGCTCCTCATAGGAAGTAGCTCCGTCCTCGCCTGTTCCTTTCTTGATTGCGCGCTCAATATTGTCCTTAGGCATATTTGCGGCGCGGGCCTTGATGATTACAGTGCGGAGACGTGGATTAGAGTTAGGGTCTCCGCCGCCCATTCTTGCGGCAATAGAAATTTCCTTGATGAATTTTGTAAACAGCTTGCCGCGCTTCGCATCAGCAATACCCTTTGCATGTTTAATGGTTGCCCACTTACTGTGTCCTGACATAATTGCTCCCATAAATAAAAAGCCAAAAAGAAGTATCAACTTCCGCTTTGCTTTTTCATCTATTAAAATTACGAATTGATATTTGGATTTTTAAGTTTACCACAAAACAAATCTGTTCATCAATCCCTAGTTCTCATTTGTAATGCTCATTTCTCCTGCCCGCAAATATTACCTCTTGAGCTTGTTCAAGAGAGAGCCTGCCGCGCTGGAAGCGGCCGACTGGGCTTTCTCAGTCGCCGCGCCCGCCGTCTTCTTTGTAAGCTCAGTTTTCTTTGCATTCAGCTGGTCAGAAATAGAGTCAAAGCTTGATTTCTGGCCGTTAATCTGGCTTGCAATATCCTTGAACTGGTCAGCATATTTCTGCGCGGTCTCCGATGAGCCAATCTGGTCGCTGAGCTTTGCCATGACCTCGCTCTTGGCAGTCTCAAGCTCCTTGCTCGCAACAGAAGATATTGCGTTGGCAAGCAGAGTGTCAAAGTTTGTAGAAAGAGACATGTCCACACCTGAAGCCTCGCTGAATGCGACTTTTGCGCCAACGCTAAGGGACTTTATAGAGCTCAATGCCTCCGAGTAGATTCTTGTGGCAATCTCAGAGCCAAGATCTCCGGCTGTGACTGTGGCATGGCTCATATCCAGGCTTCCGCTTCCAGAGAAGCTGAAGTCCGAATCCGCAGTAAGACTCGCGGTGATTGCCGATGTTCCCTCAAACTTTGGCATACTTTCAGAGCCGGCAGTCTTTGCAAGATCAAGGGTAAGAGGGAAATTGTTTCCGGAATAAGAGGCTGCGACAAGAGGATTCTTGCTGTCTGTCCGAGCGTCAACCGTAAGCCCTGCCTTGTGCGTACGGGAGCTTTGATTATACGTTCCGCTTGCAACCCACGGAGAGCCCCACTTGTCCATGTCGCTTGATATGTCCTTTGCAACAATATCAAGACCGTTTCCAGAGCCGTGCGCTTTCTCAATAAGAAGCTTAGGAACTCTGTCCGCCTTCCAGTACACATAGCGGCCTGCATACCGCTTGCTTTCCTTCTTTGCCGTCTCCACAGCTTTCTTGTTGGCTTTTTTTGCCTCATCAGAGCTTCCAGACGAGGCTTTCATAGAGCCAGCATAGGAGATTAGCTGCTTTAGATATGGATAATACTGGCCAAGAAGCGCATAGCCGGCCTGGTTCAATGAATCGCTTATAGCCTGCTTCGCCTTGCTCACGTCAAGAACCGAAAGCTGATCCGAAAGAAGAGCCTTGTCTGACGCAATCGCATCCGTAAGCTTCTGCTGGAGAGCCTTGATTTTATCCTGATCCGTGCTGAACGATGAAAGAGAAGTCTCCATATCGGACTTCGCGCTTTGAATCTTAGACGAGGCCTCCTCAATCTGCTTTAGCAGGGCTGGAATCTCAGCCGCAGAGACATTCGACACATTAAGGCTTGCAAGAGACTTTGTGGCTTCCTTCACCTCATCAACACTCTTCTTAAGCTCCTCCGGCTTTGCCTTCCACTGCTCAACAAGAGCCTTCATCTCTTCCTCTACTTCCTTTGCGACTTTCTGGGACTGCAAGTTGTCCTTGATATTAGCCGCAATCGCGTTAGGATCATACATCGCGAACAGGTCCGTTATGGCCTTCTTTGCGGCGTCAGGATCACTGCCCATCTTCGCCTTCAAGGACTCGTAGAATCCTGTTGAATCGCTCTTCTCTTCCTTTTCCTTCGCCGACTTCTGCTTTACAGGAAGCTTGCCGCTTGTAGTTCGCTCCGTTCCGGCGGCAATTCCTGTAATCTCAATGTTCTCGGCATGGAACTTAGCCCGCAGCAAGTCAGTAAGATTAAAGTCCAGGTCAAGCTTGTCAAACTGAAAGAGATTCTTGTACTCGTCGCTAGATGAAGCCTGGGCAAGATTGTTCACAGTTATCTGCGCTCCGAGAATCTCAACATTCACAGAGCCAATGTCGCACTTTGCCCCGAATATTCCCTGCATTGTAGAGCGGATTGCCCATTTTGCGGCAGGGTTCTTGAAGACAGTCACGACAATCACCACTGCGGCAATAACGGAGGCGACAGCGATAAAAGGAACAGCCTTGAACCGCCCCTTGTTCGCCTTTATTTCCTTTGCGAGAGTCTTAAGACGCTTGAGCTCTTTCTTGGTGAACTGAGACTCCTTTGGAATGGCAAGCACAGGATTTCCTTTCTTGTCCTTTGCTTCCTTAAAGAGACCGGAAATATAGGTCTTGTCCTGAGGAACATAAAGCTTTCTCTCGATTTTCTTCTCAAACGACTTCTTGCTATAAGCCTTCCTGAAAAACAAAGGAATCTTCTTGTAGCCGAAAGTCTTTTCAACCTTAGGCTTCTTCTCTTTCTTCACTTTAGGAGCTTTACTCCCGCTCTTGGCAGGAACAGCTGCGCCGCTCTTCTTCTTTGTATCTTTTGTATCAGCCATTTTACTTTCCCTCCCCCGCCATTGAGGCAATCTTCGCGACAAGAGGAAGCTTGTTTATAGCCTTTGCAATCTTTGAGTTGCGGATAAAGTCAGCGGCATACTTGCGCCACACGAACACAAGACCGCGCCCCGCAAAATAAAGAGGCACATAAAGCACAATCCCGCACAGGAAGCTTCCCATGACAACAGAGTTGTTGAATTTTGTAAACGCGACAAACGGAATATCAATAAGCATGGCGAAGAAACCAGACAGAGCCGGAATCGTAAGGAACGCATATCCCACAGTGTCAAACAAGCCGTCAAAAGCAGGCGACACAGCCGCCCCCACTAGAATCATGATAAGGTATGCAGGCTTGTTGATTCTGATAAAAAGGATAAAGACAAGGACAAGATACCACAGCAGATTATTCTTTGGCATAAGGCCAAGAATTGCGCCGCAGGCGAAAGCATGGGCTATCTCGCCAGGGTTGACATTGCCGTTAAAGGCTTTTAAGAGTTTTATAAGTTTCTTAAGCATAATCTTATTTTACCACAAGCAGATAAAATGTTACAATCAAAAAAGATAAGGATATATTAAGAATGAGCGGCAAAGAGCATGGTGTTTTTATTATTGCGGAGATAGGAACCAGCCACGGAGGAAGCTATGAGAAAGCCGTGCAGCTAATGGACAGCGCGATAGAGGCCGGAGCAGACGCCGTAAAATTCCAGTGGGTCTACGCGGACGAGATTCTTCATCCCGATACAGGATTCGTAGACTTGCCGGGCGGAAAGGTGCGGCTTTACGACAGATTCAAGGCGCTGGAAGTCAGTCCAAAGTTCTTCAAGGACTGCCTGGACTATGCCCATTCCCGTGGAGCTGAGTTTGTATGCTCGCCTTTCGGCCTGTGCTCATTGAGAGAGCTCCTTGAGATAAAGCCGGACTATGTAAAAATCGCAAGCCCGGAGCTCAACCACTACCCTATGCTCAAAGCTCTAAGAGAATACAGAAGCCGGCAGAAGAATAGCGGAGAGAAGATGATTCCAGTGGTGATTTCCAGCGGAGTGTCAAGAATGGAGGACATACAGAAAGCCGTTGATATTCTCGGAACTGATGATGTCACTCTGCTGCACTGCATAACATCCTATCCTGCCCCTGAAGAGCAGTACAATCTCCGGCTCATAAGAACACTGCGTGAGAAATTCAATATAAGGACAGGAGTCTCAGACCACTCGCTCGATCCAGTCCTGGTGCCATGCCTGAGCGTGAGCCAGGGCGGAGCAATGATAGAAAAGCACATAACATTAAGCCACAGCACAGACGGTCTTGACGACCCTGTGGCGCTTGAGCCGGAGCAGTTCGCGCTCTTATGCCACACAGTGCGCCAAAGCGAGGCTGTCATGAGGCACTACGGAGAAAAGGCAGGAGAAAAGGAAATAGCGCGGCAGCTTACGGAGACCTACACACAAGAGCGCATAGAAAAGATACTCGGAAACGGAGTAAAGACGCTCGCCCCCGCGGAAGAGCAGAACTACGGCAGGACAAACAGAAGCCTGCACTATATGAGATCGATGAGAAAGGGCGAAGAAATAAAGGCAGGAGACATTGCGGCTCTGCGTACAGAGAAAGTCCTTACGCCAGGAATCAGCCCGGAATACCTTGAAGAGACAATAGGAAAGACACTTACGCGCGATGTGGAGACCGGAAGCGGGGTCCAGTTCTCCGACATTGAATAAAAGGCGAATTTTCAGTAATTTTGACTTATGACAAACTTAATACAACCAAGAGTCCTCAAGGGATTCAGAGACATCATGCCTGCGCAGGAGATACTCCGCGACGAGCTGCAGGAGAAAATAACAAAAGTATACCGTTCCTACGGATTTGTGCCGATTGACACGCCAGTCCTTGAATATTCAGAAATCCTGCTCCGGAAGTCAAACGGCGAGACAGAGAAGCAGGTGTTCCGTTTCCTTGACAACGGCAAGAGGGATGTCGCGCTCCGGTTCGACCTTACAGTTCCCTTCGCCCGCTTTACTGCGGAGCATGAGGGCGAGCTTTACTTTCCATTCAAGCGCTATCACATTGCCAAAGTCTGGCGGGGAGAAAAGCCCCAGGCAGGCCGGTACAGAGAGTTCGTGCAGTGCGACATAGACACAGTAGGCACAGACTCGGCCGCAAGCGACTTTGAGATATTGAGCGTCATGAAAGCCGCTCTGAATGAAATCGGAGTTGACAGAATCAAGATCCACGTGAACCACAGGGGAATATTCAACCGTTTCCTTGCAAAGCTCGGCGCGGCGGAAAAGTCAGAGGACATACTGCGCTCAGTGGACAAGCTTGCAAAGATTGGCGCGGATGAAGTAAAGAAGGAGCTTATAGAGCTCACCTCCTCTTCAGAAAAGGCGGAAGAAATACTTGAATACATAAAGAGCACGGACAGCTTTGAGAGCACACTGGAAAAGCTTGAGAGAATGGCAGGCGGCGAGGCGGACGACACAAGGCGCATCAGAGAAATCTATGAGATGATGAAGGCAGCTAAAATTGAGTCCGCTTACGTTCTTGACCCTTCAATCACACGCGGACTTGACTATTACACAGGCGTTGTCTATGAGACATTCCTGGACGAGCTTCCCTCAATCGGCTCAGTATGCTCAGGCGGAAGATACGACAACCTTGCCGGCTTGTATACAAAGACAAGGCTTCCAGGAGTCGGAGCATCGATAGGACTGGACCGTCTTATCGCAGGCCTTGAGCAGCTGGGAAAGACAACAGACAGGAAAAGCTACGTGGATGCGGAAATCTACTGCATGGACAAGAGCCTTGCGGTTCTGTACCAGAAGGTAGCGGCAGAGCTCCGAAAGAGAGGAGTCGCAGTAGAGGTCTTCCCCGAAGCAAAGAAAATGGGACAGCAGTACGCTGTGACAGACGCAAAGGGCATAAAGTGGGGAATCCTCATAGGCTCAAACGAGGCGGAGAAAAACGTGGTTACACTCAAGAACCTCGCGACAAGAGAGCAGTTTGAGAACCTCACAGTAGAGCAGGCGGCAGAGGAAATCAAGGAAGCGAAGAACTAGAAGGCCAGCCCCCCTGTGAGAGCGGGGGAAATGCCATGTATTTCACAAGGAGAGACTCAGCGTTAATTAAAACGCAAGTTTCTTTGCAGATCAGGCAGCAGACACCGCAGGCAAACATAAAGTCAAAGTCGCTTCCGTGGCTAACAAGCCGCCACGGCAATTCAGCCTCTTCCATAGCACCAATCATAATTCCGTACCGCAAAAAAGGCATAAGAGCTTTATGCTCTGTTGCTTTTTCACTATAAATAATCGCATCATGTGTGGTAACTTTCTTGAATTTTGCCTCAATAACAACGCGTGGAACACGTTTTCTCTCATTCTCCTCATAAATCAAAAGGTCTGTTTCATACATATCTTCTTTTTTATATTCCGGAAGCCAGTTTTCGTCAAAACTTTCAATTTCTTTAGCATAAGGAAGCTTTACGGCCGTCTGTGCATGCAGTTTATTTGCTTTGCGCACAAATTGTTCATTTAGCCTTCCGCAAATTGACTCTACCCATTCTTTTCATTCATTTTTTATCTTCTTACCCAGTTTTATTTTTTATACCAGTAATATTTATAATAATAAGTAGTACGTAAATATTCTGCTGCAGTAGAAGTATCCTTTAACCGCGTTGACAAAATTGCAGTACCGTCATCATAGTCACTAGAACTCGTATAATACCAAGTTGACGTTGCATTGAATGTAGCAGAAGCAAGATTAGCACACTTATAGAATGCATAATGTCCTATTTTTGTTACACTTTCTGGAATCTCTATACTTGTAATGCTCTTGCAGCCATAGAACGCATAGTCTCCTATGCTAGTTACAGTATCTGGTAGCTCAGCATCTACAAGTTTTTCTCCGTTAATGTACAAGTCCGCGCCGTAATAACATGGATTTGAATAATAAGAAACAAAAGATATTCCAAGCCATTGTTCCAGTGTTCCGTTGTAATATACGCTTGCAAGACTTGTACATTCCTGGAACGCATAGTTTCCTATGCTTGTCACGCTTGCAGGAATTGTCACGCTTTTAAGGCTTGTGCACTCATCGAACGCATAGCTTCCTATGCTTGCCACGCTGGCAGTAATTGTAATACTTGCAAGGCTCGTGCAGCCATAGAATGCAAAGCTTCCTATGCTTGTCACATTGCCGCCAATTGTAATATCTGTTATATTGCTGCAGTTTTCAAATGTTCCATATAGAATATTTCCGCCTGTCACTGTAACTTTCTTTAATGATGACGGTATGCAATAAGTAGCATAAGTAGCAGAGGAAAGGCTTGCATAGTATTGCTTTGTGCTTGTTCCTCCATCGTAAGATGCTGTGCCGAATATATATCCAAACAAAGTGGTTTTAGACGCTTCTGTCGCATCGATGCTGCTTCCTACAAAAGGTATCGTCAGTTCTTCAAGGGAAGAGCACCCAGAGAGAACATTTTCCCCTATGCTTGTTAGTCTGTCTGGAAGTATAATGCACGTTATATTGTTGCAGCCATAAAATGCTCCGTATAGAATATTTCCGCCTGTCACTGTGACTTTCTTCAATGTTGACGGTATGCAATAAGTAGCATAAGAGCTGCTTGCATAGTATTGATTTATGCTTGTTCCTCCATCGTAAGATGCTGTGCCGAATATATATCCAAACAAAGTGGTTTTAGACGCTTCTGTCATACCTGCGCTGCTTCCTACAAACGGTATCGTTATTTCTGCAAGAGCAGTGCATTTGTAGAATACGCCGGAACCTATGCTTGTCACGCTGTCTGGAATTGTCACGCTTTCAAGGCTCGTGCACCCGTTAAACGCATTGCTTCCTATGCTTGTCACGCTATCCGGAATTGTCACGCTTGAAAGGCTCGTGCACCCAGAGAACGCATACTCTGGTATGCTAACCACGCCGTCTAGGATTGTAACACTTTCAAGGCTCGTGCACATATAGAACGCAGAGCTTCCTATGCTTGTCACACTGCCCGGAATTGTAATGTCTGCAAGGCTCGTGCACTTATAGAACGCAGAGCTTCCTATGCTTGTCACACTGCCCGG
>CAZURC010000069.1:0-11237 GCA_964623405.1 uncultured Treponema sp. | reverse complement strand
CCATTCTGTCTTTCATCATCACCTTAAAATCCGCTATAATTCTACGCATGATTAGACTTGTAGCTTTTCTTGGAAACTACGGCGCAGAGTATGAGGGCACTAGGCACAATGTGGCCTGGTCGTTCGCCGAGCAGCTTCCTTTTTACAATAGGCTTTCATTTCAGAACAAATTTAAAGGTGACTATGCAGTTGTGGAAACTCCTGTTCTTGCCCAATGGTTCGCCGAGACAGGAATGCTTGCCAAGAAGGACGGAAGCGCGCCGTGCATTCCGGATAATGCTCCGGATAAAATCTATTTTCTAAAGCCTCTCACTTATATGAACTTGAGCGGTGAGTCCGTGGGGGAGCTGGCGCATTTCTACAAGATTAATCCTGGTGAAATACTTGTTGTGCATGACGAGCTTGAGCTTCCTCTTGGGACTGTGAGCCTTAAATGGAGCGGAGGGCTTGGAGGGCACAACGGGCTGCGCTCTATGAGGGCGGCATTCGGAACTGCGGATTTCTGGAGGCTTAGGTTCGGGCTTACAAAGCCTGCGGGCAGGGACATCGCCGGGTACGTGCTTTCCAAATTCACTCCAGAGGAAAGAGATATATTGAACGATGAATTTGCGGAGACTAACGGAATGTTCGCAAAGTTCATCCTTTCTTCTGATGAGAACCAGCAGCGCATCCTGCAATCTTGGTCAAAGAAAAAAATCGTGGTAAAATAATGATTGATGGCGGACACCCTTTCTTTTAGCCTGCAGCAGAGGACTTCTCAACAGCAGAGACAGACTCAGACCCAGCGTATGAGCCAGCAGCAGATTATGTCTGTAAAGATGCTTGCGATGTCTTCCCAGGACTTGCGGCAGGAGATTTATTCCTTTGCCGCGCGCAATCCTGCTCTTGTTGTTACAAAGGATGCCGCGCTTGACGGTGTAAAGGATGCGAGGGTTTCCGGAGGCTCCTCTGACAGTCTTCATCTTGGCTCTGCGACCCGGGCGGGGAAAGAAGCCAGCGACAATTTCCAGGCGGCTCTTGAGGCTTCCCCGGACAATTCTGAGACTTTGTCTGAGCATCTTGAGCATCAGTTTCTGTCTGTGAGCCATTCTTCTGCGGAAGAGAAAATCGGCCTTGCCCTTATTCATAATCTTGACAACCGCGGATTCCACATCCTTGACCCTTATTCCCTGCTTGATAAGAATGATGCCGCCCAGACACCTGAGCTTTTAGATAAGGTTCTGCATTATATCCAGCTTCTTGACCCTGTCGGCACTTGCTGCAGGAACTTTGAGGAAAGCCTGTTTATCCAGGCAAATGCCAATGGTGACGCTCCGGAGGCGGCTCTCTTTATTCTTGACGGTCATTTTGATTTCCTTAATCCGCCTCAGACAGAGAAGATTCTAAAAAAGGCGAATGACTTTATTCAAAAAAATCCCGCCGCCAGCTCTGCCTCTCTGCCCTTGAAATTCTCCGCCGATGACATTGAGCGCGCTCTTTCCTATATCCGCCGTCTTGACCCTTTTCCTGCGAGCCAGTTCTCTCCTTCAGATAATGCCTATATTGAGCCTGATGTCTATGTGGAGAAGGACAGAGAAACCGGTGAGTATGTTGTCCGCGCAAATGACGAGGTTTTGCCTGTCGTGGGAATCTCAAAAAAATTCCATGACTTGTCGCTTGACCGCACCCGTGTCACAAAGTCCACCGAGGAAAGCGAGAGAAAGCGCTCTGAGCATCGCTTTGTCATGGACAGCGTGCGTTCTGCGAATGAGTTTATGGAAAGCCTCGCTTTCCGGCGCAAGACCTTGCTGCTCGCCTGCCAGCAGATTGTTCGTATACAAAAGGATTTTTTTGACAAGGGGCCGCGTTTCCTAAAGCCTCTTCGGCAGAAAGACATTGCGGCCTTAATCGGGGTGCATGAGGCTACAATAAGCCGTATGGCCAGCGGAAAATTTCTTCGCTGCGACCAGGGGCTTTTTAAGATAGGATTTTTCTTTTCAACTGCCGTCGCCCAGGTTCCCAATCCAGAGCCAGCCGGCAATGATGGCTTGAATGAGAATGTGCCTTCCTCCAAGAAAGCGGTGCTCTATGAGCTGGGCCAAATCCTCCAGGAGCATAAGGATGACAAGAAGCCCTTGAGCGACCAGAAGATTGCGGATATTCTCTCGTCGCGCGGAATAAAGGTTGCCCGCAGGACTGTGGCTAAATACAGGGCTCAGCTTAACATTGACTCATCTTATTCAAGATAAGCTTTTGTTTCCCGCGTGTTTTTTAATTTGTCTTATTGCGTTTTCCATATTATACTTAAACTAAAGACGGGCAGGAAATCTGCTGTCTTGAAAAATATTTACATCACAAGGGGGAAGGTATGACTAAAAATGTATCGGCATCATTTGACCTGGAGCAGAAGCAATCAGATATGATTAGCAAGAAGCTAGAACGCATTAAGTATGCGGAGGATCTTATTGTGGATCTTACAGTCCGCGTAAAGCATGAGCAGGAATATGTGTTTGATGCGACTGCTAATTTCCGCTGGGGAGCTCAGGCTCATGTAAGCGGCAAGGATTTTGACTTCGGGGCGGCCCTTAACAAGATGATGGACGTTCTGGACACAAAAATCAAGAAAGAAAAGGATAAGATCCAGGAGAAATAAATTATGATGCCTGTCTTTGCTTGTCATGAATAAAGAGGGCATTTTCTTGAGCGCCAGAGCAGGGTATGTCTGTTCTGGCGTTTTTTTTATATAAGTTTAAGGTTTCGTTTTATTTCCGCTTGTATAATTTGCCCTCTGCTTGTATAGTATTTGTATGGCTGAAAAACCTTTTACTGTGCTAGATTTGCTTGATATGGATTTAAGGGGGCATAATGCGCTTGACTTGCGCTGCATCGCGGGACGCAAGGGGCTTACGCGTACTATTTCTGCTCCAAATATAAACCGGCCGGGACTTGAGCTGTCTGGTTTCTATGACGCTTTCGCCTTTGAGCGCGTTCAGCTTTTCGGGCGCGGCGAGACTGCCTATCTTTCCAGGCTGCATGATGAGAACAAGACATCCACCATTGAGAAGTTTTTTTCTTACAATATTCCATGCGCAGTTTTTACACACAGTCTTGAGCCTGACACAGTTTTTATTGATATTGCGGAAAAGAGCGGCTGCGCTATTCTGCAGACCGACCTTGAGTCATCGGAATTCTCAACACGGCTTCTTCGTGTCTTCTCAAATGTGTTCGCTCCCAAGAAGACTCTTCATGGCGTTCTTGTGGAGGTCTACGGAATAGGAATCCTGCTGACAGGGCATTCTGGCGTCGGAAAGTCTGAATGTGCTCTGGAGCTTGTTGAGCGCGGCCACCGGCTTGTTGCAGACGATATTGTGGAAATCCGCTGTGTGAACGGAAACTCTGTGCTTGGACAGGGAGCCAATATATTTATAAGCCATCACATGGAAATACGAGGGCTTGGAATAATAAACGTGAGCCAGCTTTACGGAGTCGGCTCTATACGTGAGCAGAAGGAAGTTCAGCTTATAATAAAGCTTGAGGAATGGGATCAGAACAAGGTTTACGATAGAATCGGAACGGAACAGACAAACACAGATCTCCTTGGCGTAAAAGTTCCTACAATAACAATTCCTGTCCGTCCCGGCCGCAACCTGCCTATTATAATCGAGGCGGCGGCAATGAATGAGCGTCTGAAGAACATGGGCTATAATTCTGCCAGAGACTTTAATCAGAATGTCCTTAAATGGATTGAATCCGGCGAGGCGCAGACTGCTTACTATGGCTCGGATGATTCATACTAAGGCGCTTCAAAAGCATATTCTGACTTTTTGAAGGCATCTATATTTAATTTTGTCGATTGTGAGGTTTGTATGACAGAAAAACACTTGACTGTGCTCAACAGGGCAGGAATTCACGCCCGTCCGGCTGCGCTCATAGCCCAGACTGCAAACAAGTTTTCGTGCGAGGCTACGATGGTAAAGGATGATGCGGAGATTAACGCAAAGTCAATCATGGGTGTAATCACTATGGCCGCCGGCTATAACACAAAGATTACGCTAAAGACAGACGGTCCGGATGAAGTCCAGTGCGCGGATGCAATCGCACAGCTTTTTGAGAACAAATTTGAAGAAGAATAATAAAATCGCCTTGCGTTTTTCGAACCGCCGTTTATGGCGGATATAAAAGGAGGCGTGATAAAAATTACATCCATGTAATTTTTATCACGTAAGTTGCGTTGCAACTTGTATTTCGTGCCTCCATGCACGACTGCTAACGCAGTGTTTTTTAAGGAGGGTAGGATATATTATGAAAGAACCTACAGGACGACAGAGCGAAGTGCTCTCATTTATTGCTGAATTCACTAAGGAGAATTCTTTTCCTCCTACAGTGCGGGAAATCGCTACACACTTTGGAATTTCAATCCGTGCTGTCCAGGATCATATTGCGGCGCTTCAGAAAAAAGGCTGCATATCAGTCAGCCCGAGGAGATCAAGATCTATAAGAGTTCTTTCTCCTGGAGAAATAGAAGCCACAAGCGCTTATGTAGGACGCGTGCCTGTGCTTGGCACTGTCGCAGCGGGAAAGCCTCTCTTGTGCGAGGAAAACCTTGATGGATATGTAAATCTTACGGAGCCTTTTGTACGCCCGGGGAAAAGTTACTTCGCCCTTAGAGTCCGCGGCACTAGCATGATAAATGCGGGAATCCTTGAGGGAGATCTTGCGATTGTCGAGCAAACTTCAACTGCTGTTGACGGCCAGATTGTGGTTGCTGTAATTGATGACGCAATAACGCTCAAGAGATATTACCGAGAGGCGGACAAAGTAAGACTCCAGCCGGAAAACCCTGCGTTTGAGCCTATATATGTAAGGGACTTGCGTGTTGTCGGCATACTTTCTAATATAGTCCGGACTTACTAAGGAATGGCTGCTCCGATTTTCCTATATACTGGCCCCGAAACGGGGGAAAAAAACGATCAGATTCTCTTGCAGAAAGATGCGCTTAAAAAAAAGTTCGGTGCAATCGATGATTTTGTCTATTACGGCACAGACTTGAACATGAGCGATGTCGTAGCTCAGCTTATGACAGAATCGCTTTTTACACCGGCAACTTTTGTCTTAATCCGCAGCGCGGAGCTTATAAAAGATAAGAAAGACATAGACTTGCTCGCAGAATGGATAAAAACCGCAGAAAACAAGGACGGCTCTACGGTCCTTGTCCTGGCTTCTGACGAGCTAAAGGTGGACTCCAAGCTTGAGAAAATTGTCCCTCCTGCAAACAGGCGTGTTTTCTGGGAGATGTTTGAGAACAGAAAGGAGCAGTGGCTTTATTCTTTCTTTAAGAAGAACGGCTATTCTATCGACAGCGAGGCGGTCTCTTCCATTCTGGATATGGTCGAGAACAACACAGAGGAGCTTCGCTCTGAGTGCAGCCGCTTCTTTATGTGCTTTCCCGCAGGGCATACTGTAACAGAATACGATGTTGAGCAGATTCTCTCGCATAACAGGGCTGAGTCTGCCTTTACGCTTTTTGATGCGA
The DNA here is from genome assembly GCA_964623405.1 of uncultured Treponema sp. GTDB lineage: Bacteria > Spirochaetota > Spirochaetia > Treponematales > Treponemataceae > Treponema_D. Next base: position 5,725 of record CAZURC010000069.1, on the reverse strand, counting down.
TGGCAGCGCAGAATTCAACAGAGAAGCGCCTGGAAAGCAGCCTTTTAATTCTGCAGAAAATAAGACTTTCCAAGAAAGACAGCGATGCTGTCGTGATACTTGCTGGCTTGCTTTATTGCTTTAGAAAACTGCTGCTGTGGCATTCCATTCATTCGGGGCATACTCCGGACGAGATTGAGCTTAAGAAAAACGGCTTTTCATCAAAGACAGCTAGGAGCCAGTACTCACAGGCGGGAAAAATCTGGACAGCGGCGCAGACGGCGGCGATTATCGCGTTGCTTTCAAAGACGGACATGGACATCCGTTCCCTAGGCTCAGCCTTGCAGGACACGCTGCTTGTTCTGGCAGTCTATGAGATTATTGTAAAGAACGGTGCATATTGCAGTGTGTACGAGCCTGCGTGAGACATGCTTGGTCTGGCTGTAAAATGTTTTTTTTGGTTGCTCTAGTTTTGTTTCTAAATTATAATCGTAGTATGAAATCCATTCTAATGGAGGGAAAATGAAAAGATTAATTTTGGCGCTTTTTTGCGCCATGACAGTTCTTTTGGTTGTTTCCTGCGGCTCAACCCCAGAAGCCGAGCCGGAACCAGAAGTAACAGACGTTGTTGAGGAAGTAAAAGAAGAGGTGAAGGAGGAGGTCAAGGAAGAGACTCCTGCTCCGGATTTTTCCGCTGCTAACCAGACTCTGCTAGCTCTTACTCAGGCTGCGCGTGAAAATGCGATTTCCGCAAATGCAAAGACTTATTACCCTGAGGGATTTGAGGCGGCGGAAGCTCTTTATACAGAAGTTCAGAACAATGTCGCAGCAAACACGTCTACTGACTATTCCCAGCAGATAAAAGACCTTACGGCGCGCTATCAGTCGCTTGCTTCTGCAAGTCAGGCGCAAGCTCTAAAGGCTAAGGCTGATGAGCTCTCGCTTGCAAGCGAGAACCAGTCCGCATACGATGCAGGGGCAAAGGCACTTGAGGAGTATGCGGCTCTTGGAACTGGTGCTAGCGGAGAGGAACTTCTTGCAAAGGCTAATGAGGCTTTGAGCTCATATAACGATGTTGTCAACAAGGGCTTAAAGGCGAACGCTGCCCGTGAGCGTAATGCGGCTCTTGAGGCTAAGAAAAACGCAGACAGTGTAAAGGCCGGTGTCGCAAGAAAAGATGAGTACACAAAGGCTTCTCAGACATTCAAGAAGGCGGACTCGTCTTATGTGACAGCAGACATAGAGGGCGCTTATAATGGATACAAATCAGCTAAGGAGACTTTTGCATCTCTCTATGAGGATATAAAAGACAGACGCGCTGCCGCTCAGGCTCTTATTGATGCCGCTAAGCAGAAAGTTGCGGATGCGGAAAGCTATGCCACAGAGGCGGATTCAATCGCTCCTATCGATGGGGAAGTTGCCGGTATAGAGGCTGAGGATGCAGTTCTTCTTGAGGATGACAATCTCGCGAATCCTGACGATGCTGTAATTGATGTTGAGAGCGATGCTACAGCAAAAACAGCAGAGAAGGTTGCTCAGACAGCTATAGCAGTGGAAGAGGCTGCAAATGCCGGTATCGATTCTGCTGGTGACGCTGTGAATGATGCCGCAAAAGATGTCTTGGACAGTGTTTCTGGCGGAAGCTCTGCTGATTCTTCTTCGGAGGCTGAATAATGAAAAGAATAATTGCACTTGTTTTGACAGTTGTTTCTGCTTCATTGCTTTTTGCGGCAAGCTATAAGAACAATACTTACCAGAAGCTTGCCAATGAGTATACAAGGAAAGCCCAGAATGCGCTTGATGCGGGTGACTATGTTCTTGCAGAGGACTATGCTGCAAAAGCGCAGGAAAATGCGGCTCTTTCTGAGGCGTATATAAAGAAGATGCTGGCAAAGTCCGAGGCCGACTCTGCGATGAGGGATGCTTCTAAGCGTCTCGATTATGCAAAGTCAATTGGCGCAGACAGAAATTTCCAGATGGCTTACTCTTCTGCGCAGAAGTCCTATGCCAGTGCGGAGGATGCTTATGGCACAGAGGACTATGCCGCTGCTGTCGCTTATGCAAAGCAGGTAATGGATGCTCTCGCTGATATAAAGGAGATTACGCCGTTGCCGCAGTATTACATTGTGCGTCCGTGGGCGGAGACAAAGGACTGCTATTGGAATATTTCTGGCCGTCCTTATGTTTATAACAATCCATTGCTTTGGGAAAATCTCTATCAAGCTAACAAGTCCAATATGCCTAAGCCTAATGACCCTAACTTGATTATGCCAGGCATGAAAATGGAAATTCCTAGTCTTACAGGAGAATACCGTGAAGGTGTCTATTCACCTTCAAAGAAGTATGATGGCTATTCGGCTTCAAAGTAGTATTAGGCTCTAAGATGTAGCAAAAAGCCGCTGCGGAAATTCCGCAGCGGCTTTTTTGTTATGGAAGGCTTAATGCTTGTCTTTTAGAACGTCTTTGCATCCTCTGCCTGCCGGAAAAGCATGAGGGCCGCCGACATAAGCGCATGGGGCATCTCTTCCGTGCCCATTTTTGAATATACTTCGTTCTTGCCCATTTCCATGTAGTTTAGATATTCATCGCTGTCCAGATTCTGTTTTCCTGTCTCTTCAAGATCAAAGGCCGCGAACACATGAAAATGGTTTGTCATAAAAGCGGGATTTGGGTTTACTTTTCCAAGATAGAGCATTCTGCCGGCTATGCAGCCAGTTTCTTCTTTTAGTTCCCTAACGGCTCCATCGAGTGGTGATTCTCCGTCATCAATTACACCGCCAGGAAACTCTATGCTTAGTGCTTTCTCTCCGTGTCTCCATTGCTTGACCATTATAAATTTGTCGCCTTTTACAGGTATGACTGCGACCCAGTCATGTGAATCTATCGTAACATAGTTGAACTTTTTTCCATCGCTTGCAAACGCCTCTGTTTCGCATATTGTGGCAATGGGGGTTTTTAACAGAGTTTTCTTGTCTCCTTCTGTCCACACAAGCGCATCATCGTCAAGCTGTTTGTCCATTTTCTTGTCTGCCTCCTGTTGTAAATAGGCAAGGTCTTTCTCTTTGACTTATGCAAGAATTCACTTTAATATAATATTAGTATAGTTAAAATCTAAAAATATTAAAGGGAGACATGATAAAAATACATGGATGTATTTTTATCATGCTAAGCATACGTGCTTTTATTTCGCCATCCCATCCGTGGCGAATAATAAGGGAGGATATGGTATGGCGATTGTTACATTTTCCAGGCAGCTAGCATCCCTCGGTGACGAGGTAAGTTCTCTTGTGGCAAAAAAATTAGGCTATAGTTTTGTCAGCCGTGAGAAACTTGAAAAGAAAATTGTTGAGCTTGGATTCCCTGAGGAAAAGCTCCATAAATACGATGAAAGAACTCCCAGCTTCTTTGCCTCCCTTGCAAAGGATAGAGACGAGTACCTTGACTATTTGCAGACAGCTGTCTTGGAGGCTGCGTCGGAAAACAATTGCGTCATAATTGGCCGTGGCTCTTCCTTTATACTCTCAAATGTAGAAAACCATCTTTCTTTCCGTGTTGTTTCAGGAGAAGCTGAAAGGCTGCAGCGGGCAGAGGAATTCCTTAAGGTTGATGAGAGGCAGGCACGCAAAAAGCTTTATGCCGCTGACAAGCAAAAAGCTGGATTCCATAAAAGTTTCTTTAACTGCAATGTTGATGACCAGAGTCTTTATCATGCGGTTGTAAACACCAGCTTGCTAGGGGTCCAGTCGGCGGCCGAAATGATAGTAGCCGCTGTAAATGCCTCTGTTTCCGCAGAGGTTGAAAAGGCAGGGATGGAAAGAGTTGATGAGCTTTTGATTTGTCAGCGCATAGTGAATATGCTTATACTCGAGTATGGTCTTAACATTAATTTTTTGAGGGCTACAGCTCATGGAGGAAAAGTGACATTGCATGGTGTCGCCGACTCGTCTGCTATTGTTGAGCGCGCTCTTATGATAACCCAGGCGGAGCTTCCTGAGTATACTGTTGAATCCGCTATAAATGTTGTGCAGGACTTTAAGGCTTGCCCGCAATGAGCTTTTATGCTGCGCTAGTCTTTGCAGTTTTCTTTCTTTGCTCAGGCGGCGCATGCGGCTGTCTTGCATGTGTTGTTGCGGGCAAAATCTTGAGAAAGGCTTTCCTTAAGGCTCGTCTCACCATTATATACATATTGCTTAGCGTTTCCATTGGTTCTCTTCTGGTTGGTGCTGTATTCATAAGGGATATTCGTTCGCAGTTTGTTGTATTAAGCACATATTCCTTGTTTTTTTTCTGTGTTTTTGTCTGCGGACTTCTCTGCGGCTGTTTCTTGAGAATTGTTTTTCCATTTTTTCTTGCCGCCTATATCTTCTTTGCCGCATCTACAGGGATAATTCTTTACAAGGCATTCGGGAGCTTGCCGGATAGGATTCCTGTTGTGGCCAGCAATAATAACCTTAGTATTAATGGCAAGATGTTTTATGCAGATTCGCCGCAAAATAGAAAGATTACTGTGAATGCTTATGTTCTGCCGGCAATCCTTATTGTTCCTTTGCCGCATGTGTGGTACTCAGTGTCCGGTGTTGCCGCTTACAGTGAGTCTGAGTCAGGTGAAATTAGATTCCCTGTTGAGCCGGTCGCAAAATACTATAAATGGCTTTTAGAGGATAAACATAAGATTATTGTTGATTTGCCCAGTGATGATCTATTGCCTGCCGTTTATACTCTTAGCTTTAAGAATAAAGAAGGAAAACTTGTCTGCAGCCTGTCTAAGAATTTATAGGGCTTTGTTTTTTCTCGCTCCTTGACTTTCCACCCCATTGTGAAGATACTTTGTCTATATGAAAGTTTCTAATAAATTCACTTTTGCAAGGCTGATTTTTGCTCCTGTCTTCTTTGTAATATACAACTTGCCAATTTGGACTGGCAGCAGTACGCTTGCTTTTGTTTCTGCGTGCCTTATGATACCTCTGCTTGCAGTTGTTGAACTTACAGATTTTTGGGATGGGCATTATGCAAGGAAACATAATGAAGTCAGTGATTTGGGGAAACTTTTTGATCCGTTCGCCGATGTTATGCTTAATCTTACAGTCTTCATCTGTGCAACAAGATCATTTGATGAAAAAATGGGCGGATATATGCCGCTTGTGATTTTTGTCCTTATTATGTATCGAGAATTCTGCCAAAACTTTCTGCGCATGCTTGCAATTCGGCAGGGCGTTGCAATTGCCGCTAGAAAAGGTGGAAAGATAAAGACTGTTTTTTATATAATATCGGGATTTTTTATGCTTGCGGCTGAATGCTTTATCCGGCTGGGGCTTGTAGGGATTGTCCAGAGCCGGCTTGGAGTTGATTTGTTAGCTTTTTATCCAGCGGCAAGAACGGTTATACGTGCCTTTTATATTGTTTGCCTTTTTCTTAGCTACGCATCCTTTGCGGATTATCTAAAAAACTTTAGTTCTGTGTTCAAGGACATGTAGTTCGTGTTTTCAGACGGACGCAAATATTTGAACGAAAAGAGTTTTTGTTCGTCTTGGAAATAACAAAACATTTAATATAAATTTCATAAAAGATATAAAATTGGTATTGACGATTTTTTATTGTTTATGCTAATATATTTTCCGTTGCGAGTAAGGGTTAAATACTAACCGAACAAGCAATTTGAGAACTCTGCGGTTTTTTTTTCGCAGCAAGTTTGCTCTTTGAAAGGGAAGCAGTGAGGGAAAGAAGAAGACGAGGCAGCGCGGGGGAG
>CAZURC010000068.1:7568-11649 GCA_964623405.1 uncultured Treponema sp. | reverse complement strand
CCGCTTCGAGACAATATTTTTGGAGAAATAGCCTCTTCCGGCAAGGCAGAGATTATAAACAATCCTAAAGATGATCCGCGCATTCAAGAGAACGGGCCGGAGGATTTTCTTAAGCTTGGAGCATACATCTTTATTCCAATCCGCATGAGCGGGAAAGAGATAGTAATCGGGCTCATAGCTCTTTCCAAGAATCCAGGAAAAGAATTCTCCCAGAAAGACTTTGACAGAGCTTCTGCGCTTTCAAGCTTTGCAGAATCTGCCCTAAAGGCATCAATAAGCTTTCAAGAGTACAGTGAGAAAAACGAAATTGCAAAAGAAAGCAAGATTGCAGAAAATCTCCAGAACACGCTTCTTCCAAAGAAGCTGCCGCCTATTCCTGGAATCTCATTCGGCTCTTACACTGCGCACACAGAAGGCGTCTGCTCGGATACTTTCGATGTAATGCCTGTAAGAGCGGACAGGACATCAATTCTTCTCATGGATGCGGCGGGAAAAGGCACAAACGCATTTCTCGTCACTTCCATGGTGCGCTCAATGATAAGGCTTCTTGTTAATACTCCTCAGCCGGCAGGAACAATTCTCACGCTTGCAAATAGGGAAATATGCGGAGAAATAAACTTTGAGCATTTTGCCTCTGTCGCCTTAATCAACTATAACGCTCCTAAGAGGACAGTCCAATTCTCATCAGCGGGAACAACACCTGTTTACCTTTTCTCTGCCGCAAAAGAAAGCTTAGAAAGGAAGTCCATAGCATCGGAACCTCTAGGAGTAGAAAAAGCAACAGCTTATAAAGATATTCAGTTTACAGTTTCGCAAGGTGATATTATAATAAGCTTTACCGATGGACTTGTAGAGGCACTAGATGCATCAGGCAAGCAGTATTCCCTTAGCCGCCTTGCGGGCCTTGTAAAAACAAACAGCAAGTTATCAGGGAAGGCTATTGCCGACCTTGTAAAAGAAGATATAAAGAAGTTCATCGGTTCCGAAGTGCTACACGATGACCAAACACTTCTTGTTGCAAAAATTCAGTAGTAAAAGGAGCTTTCTTATGGAACTGAAGATTCGAAAAAATGGAGAAGTTTACATTATTGATGTAAACGGAGAGATGGATCTTTACAATTCTTACAAGCTAAAAGAGCTAGTCATGAAAATGCTGGAAAAGAATGTAAAGCATTTTATTATTAACCTTGAACAGGTAGACTATATTGACTCATCAGGAATCGGAGCTCTTATTTATATCTGCTCAACCATAAAGAAAATGAATTTAAGGCTTGCCATATCCAATATTCATGGTTCTGTAAAAAAGGTTATTGAGCTGACAAAACTTATGGGATACTTCCCTATTGCCAACAGCATTGAAGAAGCCCTGCTCATGGTAAATGAGTAACGCTCTAAGAAGTACAATAACCAATACAAAAACATGGAGACAAAAAATGGAACAATACAAAGAATTACGCTCTGATGACAACGATCCGTTGTTCGACACAACAAACATGCTTTACAAGGAATTCCCATCTGACTTCCGTCAGATTAGATACTTTACTCTCCTTATTGTGCAATCTGCTCCGTTGGAAATAAAGGAAATAAACCTCCTTGAACAGCAAATCTCCGAAGTTATAAAGAACGCTGTAAAACACGGAAACAACTGCGACATCAATAAAAAAGTCCATGTCTGGTATTCATTCAGCCCTTCTCATGCCCATCTTATTGTAAAGGATGAAGGCGAAGGCTTTAAGGATCTCGAGAAATGGAACGAGTTTAATAGGAAAAGAATAGAATGCCTGCAAAACCATAATTTTGAGGAATTGGCGAACTACGTATCGTTCCGCACAAAGAAGTCTGACGACCAGGATGGAGGCAACGCTCTTTTTGCGGCGCTTGAATATTGGGACGGAGGATATGTCTACAACGGAAAGCGCAACGGTGTTGCTATGCTCAAGCGCTTCCAGAAAAAGCACCACGGAGTGGCTGTAGATGAGGATTAAAGCCCGATTTTGCATGGAGCAAATCGGCTATTTGCAGCGTGCGTATAGACTGTTAGCAGCGCACGCAGGCTATAAGACGGCCGCTTCCTCTAAGACCTCTACAGTCCTCTCCGCAGTCTTGCCCCAGCTGAATCTTTTTGTCCACTCCAGGCCGCCGGATATAAGTTTATGCCTCAAGGCTATATCAAGAGCAAGGCTTTCCATCGCCTTTGCCATCTGAGCAATATCATCGCTATCAAAATAAACCGCATAATCCCCTGCCACTTCCGGGAGAGCTCCAGAACTTGAGCAGGCGACAGGAACTCCCGAGGAAAGAGCCTCAAGGACAGGCAACCCTACCCCCTCGCCGATAGACGGAAACACACAGCCATCTGAGGCAGAATAAAGAAGAGGGAAGCTTTCATGCGGGAAAAAACCTGTTAGAAATATATCCTCACGGCAGCTAGATTCTATGATTGCCTGCTTCACTTCATCAATGTAACCGCCTTCCCTTCCTGTTAGGACAAGCCGATGCTCAAGATGTGTCTTTTTCTTGAACATAGTGAATGCTTTTATAAGCTCGACATGCTTTTTTGACGAAGATGAAATTTGGGATGGATAGATAAAATAAGGTCTCTTTATTGCAAACGGCTTTATATCAAGAAGACTTGGCGATATAAGCTCACGTGGATAAAACTCAGAATGGTCTATTCCGTTATAAACTACAGTAACTTTATCTTCCGGAACCCCCAATTTTATCAAATCCTTGCGGATAAAATGGCTCGCCGCAATAACCCTTGAGGCATTTTTTAGTCCGATAAGTATGCGTCTTGTCTTGCTTTCAAGGATCTCAGATGAGTAAAGCTCCGAAAGCACATCATAAACAACAGCGACACCTGGAACTGTATAAAAGAGAGGAAGATAACGGGCTCCTGCCGCATAAAGCACTACATTATACCTATGTCTTTTTGCAAAGATATTTGCAAACGCATAATGCCAGAATTTCTCATATCCCCTGTTATCAGGCAGCCTGACAGAAGAATAAGTAAGACCGTTCTCTGCGCCGTAAGTATAGCGGTCAATCTCCGAACCGAAAAGCTCAAACTGCGTTTTATCGGTGTTCTTAAGCTGAGAAGCAAGAGACGCAAGATAGGATCCTATTCCCGTCCTTCCATGTCCGCAGCCAAAGGTGTCTATCCCGATTTTCATAGGCTAAATTATAGCAAAAAAAAATCCTACATGCTATAGTTCAAAATATGCTTGAAAAACATGCAAATACATTCAACGAACTAAAAATCTCAGAAAGCCTTATTGAGCGGCTGAACAAGAACAACATCAATTCACCTACTCCTGTCCAGTCTCAGGCGATTCCATTGATTGAACAGGGGAAATCCCTTATTTTCCAGAGCGAGACAGGAACAGGAAAAACATACGCATATCTTCTTCCGCTTCTTACAAAAATTGAATCCGAAGAAAATCCCAGCAAAGCGGTTAGATTGGCAATAATAGCGCCTACATTTGAGCTTGCGAGCCAGATAAAAACTCAGCTGCAGCAGATTTCTAATATTAAGACAGTTCTTTTAATAGGAGGAGCTCCTATCAAAAGGCAGACAGAGATGCTAAAAGAAAAACCCGCCGTTGTCATAGGCACTCCGGCAAGGCTTCTCGAGCTCTTTAACCTAAAAAAACTAAAGCTTGACAATCTCGAGGGATTAGTTCTCGATGAGGTTGATCGTCTCATTTCTCCAGAGCTACGCACCTATACTCTAGATTTTCTAAAGGCAGTAAAAAAAAGTGTTCAGCTGATTGCGTCAAGCGCGACAATAACAAAATCAACCCAAAAACTTATCGAAGGCACACGGCTCCGTGCAGACGGCACTCTATCACAGCAGATAGAGACGCTTTTTCTTCCTCCAGAGGATGTGCTCAAGAAAAGGATAACTCATATAGCACTCTTTGCAGAAAGACAAGACAAAATAGACACCTTGAGGAAACTTCTGCAAGCAGAAAAACCATCAAAATGCCTTGTCTTTACAAGCAAGCTTGATCAAGTGGAAAACATCGTCTCAAAGCTTAGATTCAAAGGCATAGACTGTGCATCTCTTCATGCAAAGACA
>CAZURC010000068.1:3043-7468 GCA_964623405.1 uncultured Treponema sp. | reverse complement strand
TATTTCAAAAAAAAGCGGAGCTGAAAAGTGTTTTTAAAGAGCCTGGATATTTTCGGTTTCAAATCGTTTGCCGATAGAACCCATATTGAATTTTCCGACGGGATAACAGCCCTGCTCGGCCCCAACGGATGCGGCAAAAGCAACGTTGTAGATGCGGTAAAATGGGTTCTTGCGGAAAACCGTGCAAAGAACTTGCGCGCAGACACAATGGAATCCGTCATATTCAATGGAACAGAAACAAGACCGCCTTTAAACATAGCAGAAGTCACATTAACTATAACAAATGAAAACGGTCTTCTTCCTCTAGATGAATCGGAAATCGCAATAAAGCGGCGCTTGTATCGATCCGGAGAAAACGAATACTACCTTAACAACAGACAGGTCGGTCCTACAGAAATCCGCCGTCTGTTCATGGATACCGGTGTAGGAAAAGCCGCCTACTCCGTAATGGAGCAAGGCAAAATTGACCAAATATTGTCCTCTAAGCCTGAGGACAGACGCTATCTTTTTGAGGAAGCGGCAGGTATAAGCCGCTCAAAAGCAGAATGCGCAGAGGCAGAGCGCGAGCTTGAGCGCACACGCCAGAATCTTGCTCAGATTGAAATTTCCCTTGCAGAGAACAAGCGCAGCTACGAGACTCTTAAAGTTCAAAGCGAAAAGACTATAAAATATAGAAAGTACAAGGAAGACATATTCAACTACGAGCTTGACATACAGCTTCTAAGGCTCAAGAGCTTTACACAGGACAAGGCCCGGCAAGAAGCAACAAAGGAAGAGCTTGAGGAAAAACGCTCCAAGACTCAAAAAGAAATAGAAGAAATACAGGCGGCTCTTTTCGAGAACAATGACAAGATAAAAGGCCTACAGACAAAAATGAACAGCCTTCAAATTGAGCTTGCTACTGTGCAGACAGAAAAAACAAACAAGCTGCAGAGAGCGCAAGAATACAATCTCCAGGCAAGCCAGATAAAAGAGAAAATCGGGATTCTTGAGGTAAAGCAAAGCTCAATCCAGGAAAAAATTGACACGTTCAATGAGGAAATAGACGAGCGTGAGGCTGATCTTCATACAAAGAACAAGCAGCTTGACACTGTAAAGCAGAATATCACGTCCTTTACAGACAACATATCCTCTGCAAACTCAAAAATCTCAGAAAACGAAAGCACAGCGCAAAAAAATACGGAAGAAATAGCGTCTCTCAACAAAGAAATAGACAGCTATCAGAAACAACTAGGGGAAATAACCGAGGATATTGTAAAGGAACTGGATGCAAAGCTTAGGGACACAGGATTTTCATCAAATGCGGCAAAGAATGCAAAAGAAACCCTGGAAAGCTCCATTGCGAAGCTAAGAATCTTCTCAGAAGGCCGCAGAAATATTTTCTCAGACTATGCCTCAATTTCGGGGCACAGCGATGAAGAAAACAAAAAGCTCATAGATGATGCAATAAAAGCGTTTGAGGAAATAATTTCTATAATCAAGAGCATAGAGAGCGCCGTCCAGAAATATGAGAAAGCAATGCCGGACTTTATAGAGGAGTTTCTGTCTCCAGAAGGCATTATAACAAAAAAACGTGACATAGATTCTAAGATACAGGATACAAACACGCGAATTGACCAGATAAACTCCAGAATAGCATCCTGCAAGACAGAAAACGAAGAGCTCGCAAAGAAAATAAACGAGTACCGGGAAACGCTTAATCAGCTTAGAGTAACAGAAGCCTCTATGCAGCAAGCAATCTTTGGAGTAAAGCAAAATATCGAGCTTCTAAAGCGCTCGCTTGTAAGTGAGCAGGCAAATCTCCGGCAGAATAATGACGAGCTTGAGCAGGAGAAGAGCCGACAAGATGAGCTGAATGACCAGATTATCGATATTCAAAGCGAGCTGGCATCCATAGAGCGCCGTGGACAGAAATGCGCTGATGATATGGGAGAAATCAACAACGAGATTGTACGGTGCAACTCTTCTGTAAGCGGAACACAAAACAAGTTGGATAAAAAACAGGAAGAACAGAGAAAAATACAAAGTCAATATGAGAAGCTTGCGATGGATCTTGTCACAAGCGACAATGATATACGCAATATCAAGCAGAACTTTATAGACACCCATAGCCGTGATCTTATGGAATTTGAGGAGAGGATGTATAAGATCACAGAATCTCCAGCTTCATTGCGTGAAAAACTGGCAAAAGCCCGTGAGGATTTTAAGAATCTCGGGTCTGTAAACCTTATGGCTCCAGAAGAGTTCGGTGAACAAAAAGAAAGATATGAGAAGCTTCAGGCAAGCTATGATGATACAAGCAAGTCTCTGGAGAACCTTATACGTGTTTCTGAGGAAATCCGGACGAAGTCAACAGAAATGTTCTTGGACACATACAACAAAATAAAAAAGAATTTCCATAATATGTTCAGGCGGCTATTCGGCGGAGGAAGAGGCGAGCTCCGCCTTGTTGATCCACAGAATGTCCTGACATCAGGAATCGATATTTACGCGGAACCTCCTGGAAAGAAACTTCAGAACATAGCGTTGCTTTCCGGAGGCGAAAAGACAATGACAGCCGTTGCGCTTCTTTTTGCGACTTATCAAGTCCGGCCTAGTCCTTTCTGCCTTCTTGATGAAATTGACGCCGCTCTTGATGACAAGAATGTTTCAAGCTTTGTAACAGCTTTACGTTCATTCTCAAAACTCTCGCAATATATTGTAATAACTCATAACAAAAAGACCGTCATGGGTGCAAGCACAATGCTTGGCGTTACAATGCAAGAGTCTGGAGTCTCAAAGATTATGACAATGAGACTTGACAAAGATATTGCGCCGGAACCTGAAGAGACAGAAAAAGAATTCATAGAGGAGGATGTTCCTCCGGAAGAGAACGTTTATATTCCTCCTCGGCCTCCAAAAAGAATCCATAATCCTGACGGAACAATAACAGACCCTGAAATTGAAAAAAGAAAAGAAGAGGCAAAAATAGCAGCAAAAAAGGCTAAGGAAGAAGCAAAAATCTTAAAGCAAGCAGAAAAAGAAGCCACCACAGAAAAGCAGGAATAAAAATGCTGGATTTTTATGAACTGAAAGAAACTGTCTTAAATTTCACTCGCAAGAAGCCTATGCTCGCTTTCATTACAGCGATTATCCTTCTCTTTTTTATAGTCGCTATGATAGTGCTGTTCATACAGTCCTCTAAACCAAAGCAGGAAACATACGAAAAGCCAAACATAGTCCTTGATGCCATACCCCTGCCCCCTGACGGTCCAGAACTGGAAAAAGACTACTATCCATCTAGGACAACGCAGAGCAATTGGAATGACGAAGAGATAAGGCAGTGGTTCACAGTGCCCGATAAGAAAATGACAGAAGAACTTGAGAGAGCAAACGATAATATAATAAAAGAAATCACTGGAGCTGCTCCGTAATGAAAAACAGTTTTTACCAAGTTGTTTTTTTCTTTACATTAGGACTTTCCCTTTTGATAAGCTCATGCGGCACAACCACCGCAGTTGCTGATACCCAGACAGACACCTATGTCCCTAAGACTGAAAACACAGCCACGGAAAATCAAGGAACACAGGAGACTCTGCCGCCGGAAACTATAGAGAATAGTGTTGTCAATAACGAAGACACAGAAGAAGAACAGGCAGAAAGAATCAGCGGAGATGAAATACTACAAAATACCGTTGATGAACATGACTTCGACTCATTCACAGAACCGTTTGTAAGAGAAGCCCCATTTCAATCGGCTGACAATACAACAAAAGATACAGACCTTATGGATGAGAGCTCCATATCCATAGATAAAGATAATTCAGACGATTCTTCACCGATAATAAGCACAGAGTCCCAGCATGAAGAGCACAGCTTAGATGACACTCAAATAGAAAATATTGGTTACAATGTTCCAGAAGATGAAAGCAAGACTCCTGATGTTTCTGTTGCAGGAGAGGCAGAAGCAGAAGAAGAAATGGAAGAGAGCCATGCCCCCTCAGCGGTGCAGAACGAAATCAGAGGAAACTTGGAAGAAGATTCCCTTAACGACGAGAGCGTAACAGATACTGCGCCCCCACTTTCTGTTATTATTCCAAGCCGTTCCATGACAGTCAAAAACAACCAGTATGTTGACATTGTATATCCGGGAAACGGCTGGATTTATATGGGAGAGACAGAAGCCTCAAGCAAATTCCGCTATTTTGGGCGTAAACTGGGAACAGCGGATACAACTTTCACTCTCCGTTCTGTAAAGCCAGGAAACACAATGCTTCACTTTTACAAGAACGCTGCGCTCACAGCAGAGTATATAGACGACTACCTTGAAGTCCAGGTAGAAAACGAGTCAGCCCCAGCAGGAGAGAGAGCCACAGCGCCGTCATACGCACAGGCAGTTCCACCGAAGCAAACACGCTACAAAACCCAATTTGAAGGCGACATAAG
>CAZURC010000068.1:0-2943 GCA_964623405.1 uncultured Treponema sp. | reverse complement strand
AAGAATTATGAGACTGCGCTTACGCAGATTCAGTCATATCTTGACTCTCAGAATACAAAAATCGATGAGGCGCTTTATGTGCAAGGACAGATTCTTGAAGCCGACAGCAGCGTGCGCAATATAAAAGGCGCGATAGATTCATACAATACACTCATAAAACGCTATCCGGCAAGCCAGTTCTGGCAGGCAGCGAACAAACGGAAAATTTATCTAAGCCGTTACTATGTAAATATTTATTAAATATTTTCTAGAACCTAAGCTTTTAAATGCCATAATTAAAGCTATATATATAAACAAAGATTTTGGAGGATAAAATGAAGAAAGCGGTATTTATTGTTTTGGCAGCACTCTCTCTTTGCTCTTGTACAATCAAAACTACAGAGTATGCAAGAAGAACAGTAAGCGTAAGCGGGAGAGGCTCTGTTGAGGTTGACGCAGATAATGCGACAATAGTTCTATCTGTCATAACAAGGGGAAAAGACGTTGGGACAGCCGCAAAAGAAAACGCCGAGAAAATGACGAGCGTACAGGAAGCCGTCATAGGACTTGGAATATCAAAGGACAACATCTCGACAGAAGGATATACAATAGACCAGGAAACTAGCTACACAAACGGAAAAGTAATCTACGGAGACTATGTTACAACAAACAGAATCAAAGTATTTGTGAAGGATCTTTCCATAACAGGAGAAGTAATAGACAGCGCGCTTAAAGCTGGGGCGAATCAGCTCTCCTCTTTCCAGTATGGAATCACAGACAAAGACGCATACGTAAAGCAGGCGCGCACACTCGCAGTGCAGAACGCGCACGATGCGGCAAACCTGATTGCAACAACAAGCGGCGCTCTTCTTGGAAGGGTTATAATCTTAAGCGAGCACACAAACAATTACAGTGTATACAACTACAAGGCTTTAGCCGCGCCAATGGCAGAGGCTGCGTCGGACACAGCTATGAACGAAGTTTCAACTCCAATATCCGCAGGAAAAACAACAATCAGCTTTACAGTTGATGCAGTCTACGAGCTTAAGTAAACGCAAGGCTCATTTATGACAGATTGACGGCAATTGCCTTAAAATAAGTTAAATACTAGAATAAAATTAATAGAAGAGGAATAAAATGCTTGATCTTAAATTTGTAAAAGAACATCTTGCAGAAGTAAAAGAGAATATCAAGAACCGCAACATGGTAGCAGACGCAGACCTTGTTGTGTCGCTTTATGACCAGCGCACTGCGCTTACAACAAAACTTCAGTCGCTGCAGCAAAAGCGTAATGAGAATGCGGCGAACATGAAGCAAAAGCTTGACAGCGAGACACGTCAAAAATACATAGAGGAAGGCAAAAGAATAAAGGAAGATGTGGCTCAGGCAGAAAAAGAACTTGCCCAAATTGAGGAAAAACTAGACAATGCCGCCCGCCAGCTTCCAAACATGTGCCACCCTGACACACCTATAGGAAAGCTTGACACAGAAAACCTTGAGGTCAAAAAAGTTGGAACACCGCGAAAGTTTACATTCAAGCCGAAAAGCCACGTGGAGCTTGGAGAAGAGCTTGATTTAATTGACTTTGAGCGAGGAACAAAGGTTTCCGGTCCTAAATTCTATTATCTAAAGAACGAGGCAGTTTTTCTGGAAGAGGCCTTGATAATGTATGCGCTCAACATACTGAGAAAGCACGGCTTTACGACTTTTATCACGCCTGATATAGCAAAGGAAGAAATCTTAAAAGGAATAGGTTTTAATCCGCGCGGGAAAGAATCCAACGTATATGCAATTGAAGATGAGGGGACATGTCTTGTCGCAACTGCCGAAATAACACTAGGAGGCTATCATTCAAATGAGATCCTAGACAAGTCCTCGCTTCCGCTTTTCTACTGCGGGCTTTCTCATTGTTTCAGAAGAGAGGCAGGAGCAGCAGGACAGTTCTCAAAAGGCTTGTACCGTGTGCATCAGTTTGATAAGGTAGAGATGTTTGTCTACTGCCTTCCGGAAGATTCAGACAAGATACACGAAAAACTCCGTCTTATAGAAGAGGAAATCTTTGAGGGGCTAGGACTTCCGTTCCATGTTGTAGACACCTGCACTGGCGATTTAGGTGCTCCAGCCTATAGAAAGTGGGATCTTGAAGCCTGGATGCCTAGCCGTGCAGATGATGAGCACCCTGATGGGAATTATGGCGAAGTAACCTCTACTTCAAACTGCACAGACTTCCAGGCACGCCGTCTGAACGTAAAATACCACGATGATGATGGAAAGAACAAATATGTGCACATGCTCAATGGAACAGCTATTGCTGTAGGACGTGCAATGCTTGCTATAATGGAAAACTATCAGAATGAGGATGGCTCAATCACCGTTCCTGAAGCTCTTGTCCCATTATGTGGGTTCAACAAGATAGGTCCTAAAACTGAGAAAAAAGATCCTGTCTACCACGCCGTAAAAAAGTAACGTTAAAAAAAATTTTGTCTTAAGCCCTCTCTTTAATCTTGCAAAGCATATACACGATTGAAGTTAGGGCTTTATGCTTTCATATCCTCAAGATAGCGGATATCTTCTTCTTTTATATTTGTGTACCGGCATATGGCACAACATTTTTCCCCGCGTTCATCTGTAAAAATTTTCTCAGAACGGAGCACGATATAAACCACACGTTCTTTTATAGGTCCTCTAAGGATGGGGAACCCTAGCACGACAGAGTATTCGCCCCCCTCTTCTATTATAATATTGCTTTTCTTCGCGGCAAACACAATCATATCTTCGTCAATATATATTATTGCAGGAGGATGATTTCTTCCTTCTATATGCTCAAGCTGTTCATCATCTTCTGCCCCGCTGCTAGAAAGATAGCGGACAACAGAAATAAGATAGAGTCCGTTTGCTATTGAATTTTTCTCGCTTCTGAACTGCATGACAAAGCGCTCAAGATATTCTTTTGCTTTTTTCTGG
>CAZURC010000067.1:0-11791 GCA_964623405.1 uncultured Treponema sp. | reverse complement strand
GAATCGTCATGGTAACGAATGCCGTTTTCAGCCAAAAACACCAATCGTCACGCTTCCTGCATTATCCTGCCCAGTATTTTCGGAAGCCCGTATACATCCGCAACGCCGTCAACTAAGACTGCGCCCATGCCCAGCTCCAGCGGCAGCGCGAGGTCTATGTCGTAGCGGTCGCCTATGCTTACGCAGTCTGTGTATTTTGTTTTTCTCCCTGTATCCTCTGCCGCCAGACGCAGAGCTGTGTCGAAGATTTCCTTTGTGGGCTTTGACTTGCGGGTTGTGTCCAGGCCTACTATCCGCGGTATTAAATCTGAGACTTTGAGCGCATCGAGTGTTCTTCTTGCGGGAAGGACAGGGTTGTTTGTCACGCAGATTAGATAATAGCCCTCTTTTAGAGCGGAAAGGCTTTCTCTTAGCCTTGTGTCCGCTTTAAGGTATTTCGCGGGGTCAAAGAGCTTCTTCCGCCACTCTATGCTCTCTTCTATCGAGATTCCGAAGTTTGTGAGCAGGTTCCCCAGGCTTATTCTCTTTCCGCTGTGCTCCTCCGCCCATCTTTTCCGGAAATCCCTGACCATAAGGCGAGCATCCTCCGCTGTCATTCCTCTTAGCGAGGCGAAATAGCGGATCTGGCTGTCTATCTGCTCATGCGCATACTCGGGGCAAGTGTAGAGTGTTGAGTCTATGTCGAATATCAGGATAGAAGGGGCAGGGGGAATTGAGTATATCTTCATTTTTTTCACATAAAGGTGGCATAGCACTCACCTGGAGCGGTTGCCTGCAAGCCGCCAGAGGCGGCCGAGGGTTACCGAGCCGCGCAAGGCCGCTCTACAGCCGGTCAGCAGGCGCCGCCGGAGTGTATAAGCGCTGCTTTTTCACAAGGACAAATGCGGCTTCTTCTATTGAATCGTAATAGCCCAGGCTTACCCGCGCAAAGATATTGTCTCCCGCAAGCTCTGCGTCGGCGCACTCTGTTACAGCTATAGGAAAGCATAATGCGTCGCACTTTATCTGTGTCCATTTATCGTTCAGAGCCTGTCCGCCTGCGATTGTCATGCTCTTTGGCTGCGGGAGTCCTGCCGAGGCGCTCGCGTCTTTCAGTATGTTCAGCGCCGCCCAAAGCTGATGGCTTACGTCATTTATTATGGCAAGTCCTTCCTGCCGCTGCTCCTTCGTGATTAGCTTCTGTGTTGTCACGCTGTCATAGTCAACAATCTGAGCGACAAGCTCTCTGTGTGATATTTCTATATTCTGCGCTGTCTCAATCTTGTCCTTGAAGTCCGCGAAGCGCTTTCCTGTGTCTGGAATCACGACTGCCGCATTCCACATTCCAGGTATGATTGAAGGCATTGTGCGGATTGCAGGGCTCCTGACCGGCTTTGATGCGCAGAGGTTTATTCCCTCGCTGGAGCCTGCCCTGTCGCACATTGCCGCCTCGCTGAGAGTGTCTGTTCCCACAAGCGCTGATATAAAGTCCGGCGCTCCGCAGAATACAAGAGTGCCTTCTAAAAGCCCCGTTGCCTCTGCGGCTTCTGCTGTGATTTTTCCTGCCAAAGCGCCTGGCTTCTTGAACGGAGGAAGCTTCTGTATCTCGTCAGAGGAGAAGCCTTCGCTCTTAAGCAGCTCCTCTGTCCAGTAGACTTCTCGGAAACGTTCCTCCGGCAGAATTGTCAGGGGCTCTCCTGTGAGCTTATATATCAAGTATTCCGGAGCGCCGAAAATCCACTTAGACTCGTGCCAGTGGTGTGCATGTATCTTTCTAAAGGCATCAAGGCGCGGAATCCACATTGACTTTGTTCCTGTTACGGATGTTGGTGTGCCCTCGTGCCACATAAGAGTAGTTCCGCTGTCGCTTACAACAGTAGGCCCGTTGCCTGAGATGCAGACTGCTTCTATTCCTGTGTCCGGTGATTTTTCCTTTAGTTTTTTTACGGCGCTTTTTAATGCTGGAAGCCAGCTGAGAGCGGCTTTCTCTGTGGCCGTGTGCGTGAATGCCTCGCGTGTGTATGCAATCGCCGCCGGAGAGTCCGGCATATACGCGGCTTTTAAGGATGATGTTCCGATGTCTACACAGAGAATTGCGTCGCTCATTTTATTTTTCGCCCTGAGCAGAAGCTTTGTCGTCATCAGTTTTCTTTATGAGCTTGTCGATTATCGTGCGGTTGTCGAGAAGGTCGCTGAGGCTCTGGTTGTGATGTATCCTTGTGATAACATTTGCAAAAAGTCCTGATACATTTGTGCTTATGAACCATTCTTTTTCCTTTAGCTCAGGATGATAGACTGCATTTGTTCCGATTATGCGGTAGAACTGCCCGTTCTTGTATGCCTCGTCAAATAGCGATACCGCGTTGCCTGTAAAGAAAGGAAGGGAAATCGCCGCGATTACCTTTGTGGCTCCCTGCTCCTGGAGGAACTGCATTGCCTTCAGGAGTGTGCCTCCTGTTCCGAGCATGTCATCGGCAAGGAATGCGACTTTGCCTTTTACATCGCCTAGAAGCTTTATGCTCTTGATGTTTGTGTTCTTTGCGTCCTGCGTGACAATTGAATAGTCTCTTTCCTTATAAATCATTGCCAGTGGAACTTTAAGGCCTGTGGCGTAGAACTTGTTGCGGTCTATTGCGCCTGTGTCAGGGCTTACGACAACGAGATCCTCCTTGTCCGGGCCTGAAAGATTAACAACCTTTGCAAGCTCGCGGATAATCTGGTATGAGGCATGGAGGTTCTCAAGATGGGTTGTGTTGAATGCGTTTACTATTTCACGTGAGTGGATGTCAAGCGTGATTACGCGGTCAACATCCTTCATTTCGTATATATGGCAGAGCAGGGAAGCTGTAAGACCTTCCCGACCCTTCTTCTTGTGCTGGCGGCTATAAGGAAATGCCGGAAGAACAAGTGTTATTGATTTTGCTCCCGCCTGCTGCACAGCATCTATTGTGACAAGAAGTGTCATTACGTGGTCATTGACAGAGAATGTCACAACATTCTTTCCGCCGTTCATTTCTATTGGCGTGTGGTTCTCTGCGTCCTGGAAAATATATATGTCTTTTCCGCGCACAGAATCCATGAGCTCAGCCTTTACTTCGCCGTTTGCAAACCAGGTGAATGTTGTGTTGATTTTAAAGTCAGGAGCACGGTATTTGTCTATTGCTCCGCGCACTACAAGGTCGGAGGTGACCATATCGTTGCGGAAATTGATGTCCTCAATAAGCCTCTCTTTATCCAGGTTGTATCGCTTTGAAATGACATCGTTTTTTAGTGTGAAACGATGCTTATACATGTGCCTGAGGTGGGTTATGACTTCATCCGCGAATGCGGCGCCTCCAGGACAAGCTATTACACCAAGGTTGGTCGGCTCAGAATAAGGCATCTTGCATCTCCCTTAAGAAACTGTTGTATTTAGGCAATTTTAGCATTTTGGACGGTCTGTGGTCAATAATTGCGCTATATCTAGCGGGGCGTGGTGAAAATTTGACAAGAAAAAACAATGTGGAAGCATCTGCCGGAAAAATAGCCGCACTTTGCCTCTAACCAGCCGGACAGAACGCGTCTGTTTAACCATGACTGAGACTAAGCAGCGAGGCTTCCGTATGCCTGAGACGCTCAGAATGGTCTAAACAGCCGCAACCTGTCCGGCTGTTTAGAGGTGAAAATCCTTGTTATTGTCTTATTTTCTCTTTTGGTCTACAATCTAGCCTTAAATGAAACTTTCAATTCTTGGCTCTGGAACTAGCCATGGTGTTCCCGTGATTGGCTGTGACTGTCCCGTGTGCATGTCTAGCGACAGCAAGGACAAGCGGCTCCGTTCTAGCGCACTGCTTTCCCTGGATAATGGGAAAAACTATCTCATAGATGTGGGACCGGATTTCCGGCAGCAGGCTCTCCGGATCGGACTTAAAAAGCTGGACGCTGTTTTTCTAACCCATGCCCATGCGGATCACGTGCACGGAATTGATGACCTTAGAATATTTAGCCATAAGAATTCACAGGCGATGAACAAGGACTCGCTTGTCGCGCACAAGTTCCCTGAGACTGCGGGAAAAGGGCTTCCCATGTACATGAGCGGCTTTACAGAGAAAATGGTAAGGGAGAATTTCCGCTATATTTTTATGGAGCATGGAACTGGCGGAGGAACTCCAAAGCTTAACATAATCAGTGTTGACAAGAACTGCGCTAATAATCCTATAGACCTGGGCGGACTTTCGGTTGTCCCGATTCCAATGATTCACGGCGAGATGCATACAACGGGCTGGGTGTTCTCTGAGATTTCTCAAAAGGATGGACAAAAGCATTCTATTGCCTATCTTACCGACTGCAATTTCATTCCAGAAGGCTCTTTGGAGCAGGTTGCTCTGGCGGCGGACGGCGGAAGCCTTGATCACCTTGTGATAGACGCCCTCCGTGAGAGGCCTCATTCATCACACAACAGTTTTGACCAGGCTCTTTCCTATGCCCAGACTATTGGCGCAAGGCATACATGGTTTATACACATGTCCCATGATTTTTTCCATACAGGAATTCAGGAGTATATTGATAGGAAGATGGAAAGTTTTGGCAGTTTGCAAAAAATCGTAGAGGACGGAGGCAATGTCTCTCCTTCCTATGACGGGCTTGAGCTTTTTTGCTGATAAAATTCGTGTATTTAAGAGATTTTAAGTTTTTTGGAATTGACACAAAGTAGTATTTTTTTTATATTATTGAAACTCACGTTTAATTGAATTGATTTTAGGTAGGTATATATTATGTCAAGAGTTTGTGATGTTTGCTTGAAAGGTTCAATGACTGGTAACAAAGTTTCTAAATCATACAACCACACGCGCCGTGTCTGGAGACCGAACCTTATAAGAGTCAAGACAGAAATTGGCGGAACAACACGTACAATTAATGTCTGCACACGCTGTCTGCGCAGCGGCTTTGTAACAAAGAAAATAAACGTTGTTCCTGCAAATGCGGGTGCGCCTGCGGCTAACTAGTTGTCTTTGCAGGAATTGTTTGGAAAGCTGGTCTTCTTGGCCGGCTTTTTTTTATGTCTGTTTGCGTTGCACGCCTAAGAGAGCGGCTGCTAAGTCTGTGTAAACTTGTCTTTCGGGCAAACCGATAATTTTGTTATGAAAAAGTTGCTTTCAATATTGCTTCTATGCATTTTTGCGTTTTCTCCAGTTTTTGCAGCTTCCTTTGAGGCTGGACTTGGATCCGGATATGTTTTCTACGGCGACAGGGAGCTGAGAGATCTTCTCTCTGAGCTTGATAATCCTAGCCAGGTTATTGCCTGCGGCGACATTTCTTTCTGTGTGCCTCTTGCTGAGCCTGTGAATCTTGTGTTCGGAGTGGATTCGGTGATTGACGCGCGGTGGAAAGGCGGGCAGCACATAAATCTTTGGGATTACTGTGGCTTTGTCGGCTTTGAGATATATCCCGGGATTGCAGGGCTTTTTGGAACTGTGGGCTATTGCTTTGGCCGGCGTACTGATTTTATAAGCCTTGATGACACAGACAGCACTGTCAGAAGCACTGACTGGGGAAACGGATTTGAATTTTCTGTTGGCTATGATTTTGGATATGGCAGGTCTGGATTTGCGCCTAAGCTTTGCGGTGCTTTCCGTCACATGCCAAGAGGCGGTTCCAGCGACAATATAGTCGAAGTTAAATTTAAACTTAAAAAATCTTGATTTACAGATACAGGTATAATGGTTTATTATAAAAGGCATGATGCAGATAGAAACTGATGGTGTTATGCCGGAACTTCCGGAGGAGCTTGGATCGGAGCTGAGCACACTCGCGGCGGCTGGAATTGCGGTTGATATAGGAACAACAACTGTAGCTGTAAGCGTCTGGTCTCTTTCCACAAGAAAATGCCTTGCGACTGTGGCGGCTAAGAATTCTCAGATGCGTTATGGGTATGATATTATCCGGCGCATTTCGTTTGCAGTCCGTCCTCCTCTTACCGGCTCCTCCCAGGTTGTTGAGTCGGGTCCTTCTGCTCTTCATTATGCGATAATCTCACAGCTTGAGAGAATGTTTACTCAGGCAATCGCTATGGCTGCTCAGAATAGCGGGCGCGGAATTCAGATTGATATTTCCCGTATTGTCATAACAGGAAACACGACAATGCTAAGCTTTGTGTGCGCTTTCCCTGTTGACGGGATTGCCGCTGCGCCTTTTACCCCCGCTTCCCGCTTTGGATTTGCGGCTAAATGGAGCGATGTGCGGAATGGAACTGTGAGCGACAAATGCAGTTCCTTGGATTCTCCTACACCGGATGTTCTTCAGCTTTTTTCTTCCAGCTCTGTTTCTCCCGATACCCTTGTTTACTTTCCTCCCTGCATCGGGGCTTTTATTGGAGCTGATACGGTATGCGCAATGCTTTCCGCCGGCTTTCCGTCTCCAGTGGTAAAAGGTGAAACGGCGTCATGGGAGCTTCCTGTCAAGGCTCCGCTTCTTCTTGCGGACATTGGCACAAACACGGAGATTGCTCTTTGCATTCCGGCAGCTGAGGACAGACCTGCAAAGATTCTCTGCACTTCGGCTGCGGCGGGACCTGCGTTTGAGGCCGCTAATATAAGCTGCGGAATGAGCTCTGTTGACGGGGCAATCGATAGAATCTCTTATAACGGCAATCTCGAATGCCATGTTATTGGTGGCGGAAATGCTAAGGGAATATGTGGCTCAGGCCTTATAAGCGCGGGGGCAACTCTCCTTAGAAATGGGTATATAGATAAGGGAGGCATGATACAGAAATCTGTGTCTAAGCTCGGCGATGGCTCTACATGCATACAGCTTACTCCTGCGGTTTATCTTTCGCAGCAGGATATACGTAATATGCAGCTTGCCAAGTCCGCTGTCTATACAGGGCTTAGATACATGCTTGAGCGTTCATCCTCTCTTCCCGTGTTCTGTATTGCCGGAGGTTTTGGCTCGCACATCGATATTGCCGATGCATGTGCAATCGGACTTATACCTCGCGAGCTTGAGAATCGATGTGTGCACTTGGGCAACGCAGCTCTAGCAGGCGCCGCAGCATTGCTTTTTTCAAAAAAACTTAGGCAGAAGGCAGCGGAAATCGCGAGACATTCGTTTCAGATAAATCTTGCCGCAGTCCCTGATTTCCAACAGCGGTATTTAGGCTCAATCGATTTCTAGCTCAGATGAGGGAGGTTCTTAAATTAATCTGTTGTAATCTGTTTGACATCGGCATATTCTTACTATAGAATAATAGTGATATTTTGGGGGCGGTTTTTTCATGGGGGTGCGATGATGACGTTCTCCTGGCAAAAATCCAACTCCTTAATAGATGCAAGGAGAATATTGTGAATGTTTTAATGTTCGTAATACTTCCCGTTGCTGGTATAGTTCTTGGATGGATTATTCGTTGGTTATATGCCAAATTTCAATTATCTTCGGCAGAGCAGAAAGCTGAACGTGTAAAACAGGATGCATTAAAAGAAGCAGAAGCCCAGAAAAAAGAATATTTGCTTGAAACAAGAGATCAACTCCTTCGTGAACGCCAGCAGCAGGAACGTGAGAATCGTGACCGCCGCAAGGAAATTCAGACCTACGAGGCGCGTGTTTCGAAAAAAGAGGAGCTTGTTGACAAGCGCAACAGCGAAATGGACAAAAAGGAGCAGGAATTTGTTGAGCGCGAGAAGTCTATATCTAAGCGCGAGCAGCAGATTTCCGCTCAGGAAGAGAACTACCGGCACGAGTTGGAGCGGATTTCGGGGCTTTCGGCGAAAGAAGCAAAAGATTTAATCATCAAAAATCTTGAGAATGACGCTAGGCATGATGCCCAGGCTCTGTTGAACAAAATTGAGCAGGAAGCTCAGCTTTCTGCTGACAAGAAGGCGCAGGAGATTCTTGTAGAGACAATCCAGCGTCTGTCTACAGAGGTTACAAGCGATATAACTGTTGCTACTGTTTCTCTGCCGGGCGACGAGATGAAAGGCCGTATTATCGGACGCGAGGGACGGAATATTCGTGCGCTGGAGACATTGACGGGTGTTGACATTATTATTGATGACACACCGGAGGCTGTCGTAATCAGTTGCTTCGATCCGGTTCGCAAGGAGATTGCGAAGCAGTCCCTTGAGCGTCTTGTAATGGACGGACGCATACATCCTGCCAGAATTGAGGAGATTGTCCAAAAGGTTACTCGTGAAATTCAGCAGAAAATCTACGAGGAAGGTGAGAAGGTCCTGTTTGATCTTGGAATTCACAACATGAGCCAGGATGGAGTGCGTGCGCTTGGAAGACTCTATTTCCGTACTAGCTATGGGCAGAATGTGCTTGCGCATTCAAAAGAAGTTGCGGAGATTGCAACGATTATCGCCGGCGAGGTCGGTGCTAACAGGGAACTGGCAAAACGTGCAGCGCTTCTCCATGATATTGGAAAAGGCGCAGAGAATGACAGTGACAAGAACCATGCTGAAGTTGGCGCTGAGATGGCTAGAAAAATGGGAGAGGATCCCAGAGTCATCAATGCGATTGCGGCCCATCATCAGGACTGCGAACCGACAACAATTGAGGCAGTTATTGTTCAGATTGCCGATGCTATTTCGGCGTCAAGACCTGGCGCACGCAAAGAGACTGCTGATAACTATGTAAAGCGTCTTGAGAACCTGGAGGAGATTGCAGAAAAATTCCCAGGAGTAGAGAAAGCCTATGCAATTCAAGCTGGCCGTGAGCTTAGAATTCTTGTGAACAATGAGAAGATTCCAGATGGAGAGGTAAAGGAATTGGCTCAGAAGATTGCTAAGCAGATAGAGACGGACTTGAGGTATCCGGGTAGAATTAAGCTTACAATGATTCGTGAAACACGTATTGTTGAATATGCTCGGTAACAAAAACTTCGTCCTTGAAGTTTTTGTTACCGATAGAATATTCTGTTCACCTAAAGATAAACAGAATATTCTATCTTGCTTTATGGCTGGCATCCTGCCAGCCTGTTTTTTTGTAGATTCACCTGACGGCAAACAGAATATTGTCTCTTTACTGTGGGCAGACATCCATGTCTGCCTATTTTTTGTAGGTTCACCTAAAGATAAACAGAATATTCTATCTTGCTTTATGGCTGGCATCCTGCCAGCCTGTTTTTTTTGTAGGTTCACCTAAAGGTAAACAGAATATTCTATCTTGTCTTGTGGCTGGCGTCCTGCCAGCCTGTTTTTTTTACATGTGGAAGTTCTCGCCCAGATAAATTTCCCTGGCTATTGGACTGTCTATTATGTCCTGCTGTGTTCCCTGTATTAGAATCTGACCCGTAGAGATTATTATTGCCCTGTCTGTTATTTCCAGTGTGTCTCTTACGTTATGATCTGTAATAAGAATTCCTATTCCCCGTTTTACAAGGAGCCTTATCATAGACTTGATGTCTGCTACTGCTATCGGGTCTATTCCTGCAAAAGGTTCGTCCAAGAGAAGAAACTTAGGCTCTATTGCAAGAGAACGGGCTATTTCTGTCCGGCGCCGCTCCCCTCCGGAAAGAGTGAAAGCTGGCTGTTTTCTTATCCGTCCGATAGAAAATTCCTCTATAAGCTCCTCAAGCCTCTGTCTTTTTTCTTCACGCGTCAAATCAACTCTCGTTTCAAGTATTGCCCAGATATTTTCCTCGACAGTTAGCTTTCTGAATACTGATGGCTCCTGCGGCAGATATGATATGCCGAGCCGCGCTCTTTTGTACATAGGAAGATCTGTTATCCTCTGGTTGTCAAGGAAAATCTCTCCGCTTGTCGGCTTGTAGAATCCTACAATCATATAGAACGATGTTGTCTTACCGGCTCCGTTTGGTCCTAAAAGCCCAAGAACTTCGCCTGTCCGCATCTGAAAGTCTACTCCCTGAACAACTTTCTTTTTTCCAAAAGTCTTGTAGAGCGAGCTTACCCTAAGAGTGTGGATATTTGTGTCTGCCTCTGAGGACGGATTCTCTTGTTCCGGCCCCTCGTCTTTATAAGTCTTTGTGTCTGTGTCTAGGGCCGTTGTTTCTGCTTGTTCTGTTTTTTCGGCTGTCTCAGGAACTGCATCTGGCTGTTGCTCTAAAGACTGCTCTTCTATTCTGTCTGTTCCTTGTTCCACTGTTCTTCTTCCTCGCCATCATCAGGCTGTGCTTCTTCTGGTTTTTCAGGGGGCGTCATGTCTTGAGCATTATCCGGTGTGTTCTGCTTGTCATCGGGAGCCGCATTGCCGCTTTGCTCCGTCCTTGTATCTGTGACAGTTCCTCTTACTCTGCCATCAAGTGTAATTTCCTGGCTGTTGAGATCCAGAGTTATTTCCTGTGCCCTGAATGAGTCTTTTCCTTGCACAATCTTTGGATTCCCGCTCATTTCCAGAAGCTGCTCGTTTTTGCGGTAGATTGCGAATGCGGATGTGCATGTATTGTCTTTTTGCTTTAGGGTTATCTCAATCTGCATTACAGCGGTCTCATTTGTCTGGTCATATTCAATTAGCTGCGCATCGGCTGTAACATCATTTGCTTTGTCAATGAGATGCACAGAATCCTCTAGCTGGGCAATTTTGGTCTTTCTGTCGTAGGTAAGTTTTCCGCATGTAAAGTCCATCTGGCTTTCTGTTATGCTTCCGCTTACTGTTCCGTCTGCTGTTATGTACCGGAAGTCATCTCCGGAAAGCTCTATTGTGTCGGCCTTTATCTCCATCGCAGACGTTGATACAAAAGCGTTGCCTGAAAGTCGTGTTGTCTCCGTCTTGCTTCCTGCCGTTCCTGTCATCGAGTCTGCTGAGAATTTGATTTCCTCGCCGGAGAGCAATCCGCAGCCTAAGAAAAACAGCGCAAAGAGAAAGACTGTATACGTTCTTTTCACTGGTCTTTTTCTCCTAATTCTCAGCTCCTGCTTCGGATTCTTCTGTTGACTGTGTATCCTCGTTGTCTATGACAGTCCCTGCAACCTGCTCTGAGAAACTGTATTTCCTGCTTACTCCGCTTGCCGAGAAACCTGTTCCTGTTGCGGTTGTGCCGTCTTTTTCTATAGAAACAACCTCATCTTCTCCGGAAGTAATCTGCTCTGTCTTTCCATTGAATCTAAGAGATTCTGCTGTGAGTGTCATTTTTTGTGAGTATATGTTTATTGAGATTCCATCAAAAAGCGTGTACAGCTCGTCGTTGGGGTGTGCGGCTAAAAGCGAGCAGAACCCGTCCGTGTCCAAAGTTCCTTCTTTTGTGTATGTCTTGAACTGCGCGTTTTTTGCATAAGAGGAGCCATCTGACTTATATTGCTCAAGTCTTTCTGACTGGAGGGTTATGGATATTTTGCTGTCCTCATAGCGATTGAAAACTGCCTCTGTAAAGCTGAACTCTGGAACCGAGGCCTCTGAGTCTTGCTCCGTGCCATAGTTGAGGGAACATGATACGGCAAGGCAAAGAAAAGGAAAAACAAGGCTTTTTTTTAACTTACACAATTTTGACATTAAATCGATTTTCCAATAAAGGTTTTGTTTTGTCAACGTTTATCATCTACATGCACACTCCCGCGCGCCATTTCCTTTACAACCGTCTTTAATTGAAAACGGCTTCTGGTCGCATAGCGTGTGTCAAAACCGCACTTGAGCAGAGTGTACGGCTCTCGGCGGAACCTGTCTGTAAAAATCGTGAAAAAACGATTTTTCAGCCAGAACCCGCCTACGCCGTACACACGCTCACATTGTCTAGGTGCAGCAAAACAGCCCATGCCTCCTGCCGCAAGGATGCGGCGCATCACTTTCTCCCACAGGCGGCCAGTCTAATCATTAGGCTCAGCATTTTCTCCCACAGGCGGCCAGTCTAATCATTAGACTCAGCATTTTCTCCCACAGG
>CAZURC010000066.1:9534-11942 GCA_964623405.1 uncultured Treponema sp. | reverse complement strand
GTGTAGAATTTCGCCACGTCAAGAACGCTCTGGTGGCGCTCCTCGGCGGTTTTCACCATCTTGTCCTCGCCGTCGTCCGCGTCGCCAGTCAAATGTCCAACGTCGGTGATGTTCATAACGTGCTTTATGTCGTAGCCAAGATAAGTCAAGGTCTTGTCGAGAATGTCCAGAAAAACATAAGCGCGCAGGTTTCCGATGTGCGCGTAGTTGTAAACCGTCGGTCCGCATCCGTAAAATCCTACGTGTCCCGCCGTAACAGGAACAAAGTCTTCAATTTTTCTTCCCATCGTGTTAAAAAGTCTAAGCGCCATGTTTTTTCTCCAGAATCCTGCTATAATATCCTTATGATTTTAAGCGATTTTGAGCTTCTTTTCAATGATAGGGCTAAATTCCAGGGAATTGCCAGAAAAAATGAAATCCTTGCCGGCCATTGCACTATGCATGTCGGGGGACCCGCGTCTCTTTTCCTTGAGCCTCAGAATATGCAAAGCCTTATCTTTGCCATAGAGTCATCAAGGCTTGCTGAAAAATCATTCTTTTTGCTTGGAGGCGGAAGCAATGTTGTTTTTCCTGATGAGGGCCTTGAGCTTGTAATCTGCACAAGGTCTCTTGAGAAAGACACGGAGCTTAAAATCCTTGAAGACAGAGACGGAAAAAAGAGCGTTTCGTGTCCAGCTGGAAGCGTCTGGGGAGGCATTCTCTCTTTTTGCCGTGACAATAATCTAGGAGGCCTGGAGGCTTTTACATCGCTTAGCGGAACTGCTGGAGGCGCGGTCTTTATGAACGCAAGCTGCTTCGGCAGGAGCGTGGCCGATTGTCTTGTGTCTGCTGATTATCTTGACATGGAAAGCCTTGAGCTCTGCCGCTACGAGAAAAACATTAGTGACTGGGGTTACAAGAAGTCTCCTTTCCAGCGCGTAGCTAGAGAGAGCGGTTCAGACAGAAAAATTATCATCTCTGCGGAGTTTTCTGTATCAGAAGGCTTTGATTCTGTCCTTGCAGAGAAAATCCGGCAGAAAAGAATATCAATGGGGCATTTCAAGGCGCCAAGCGCGGGATCTGTGTTCAAGAACAATCCCGATAAAGAAATTATAGCTGGAAAGCTCATAGACGAATGCGGCCTTAAGGGCTTTTCTATTGGAGGCGCGCAGATTGCTCCCTGGCACGGGAATTTTATAATAAACCCTGAGAACAAGGCGTCTGCAAGCGATATAAAGGCGCTTGT
Source organism: uncultured Treponema sp. (assembly GCA_964623405.1). Taxonomy (GTDB): domain Bacteria; phylum Spirochaetota; class Spirochaetia; order Treponematales; family Treponemataceae; genus Treponema_D. Next base: position 10,717 of record CAZURC010000066.1, on the reverse strand, counting down.
CGAGTATATCCAGAAAGCAGTCATGGAAAAGACAGGAATCCTTCTGGAAAAAGAGATTATATTCGCCTGACATTTTGTATTTATTTTGAAGGACATTTGCTCCGATACTTACAAAGCGAGACTTTTCTGTTACAATTATTAGAAAGAAACCGGAGATAAAAGTGCTTCAGTTACAGTTTGTTAATTTTAGACAAGGCTCTTACATCGTTGTTGAGGGAAATCCTCAGAACAACCTTTTTTATATAATTCAATGCGGAAATGTGCGCGTGCACCGCGAGGACGCAATACCAGGACAACAGCCTGAAGTTCTAGGGCCAGGCGACTTTATCGGTGTAATCTCATGCATGTCTAACCATTCCCAGATAGACACAGTTGTCGCAGTTTCTGATGTTGTATGTATCTCTGTAAGGCGCGACCAGTATCCAGAGCTCATCGAGAAGAACACTCCTGTCGCAATGAAGATTATCCGCACATTCGCAAACCGTATGCGCCTCTTGAATGATATTCTAATGAAAGCCACGCTAAAGAATTCTGCAAGCCAGACCTCTGAGCATATTTTCCGTGTAGCGGCATATTACGACAAGATGAATCAGCCTAGCATTGCGGTTTTTGCATATTATCAGTACGTAAAGGCAAACCCGCATGGAGTGAATGTCCAGGCGGCGCGCGAAAGGTTCCTGGCTCTGCGGTCTAGGAGCCGCGCCGTTTATTTTGAGTCAAACCAGGATCTTCTGCGCGTATATCCTAAGGACACAATGATTATGGCGGAGCAGCAGAGCGGGGCCGACATGTTCATAATACAGGAGGGGCGTGTAAAAATCTCCAAGATAGTTGATGGAACTGAAGTCACTCTTGCGATATTAAAGAAAGGCGATATGTTCGGAGAAATGGCTCTCCTTGAGAACAAGCCGCGTTCTGCCAGCGCAATCGCGGAGGATGAGTGCAGGCTTATGACTGTGAACAGGTCAAACTTTAACCAGATGGTTGCGACGCAGCCCCGCCTTATTGCCCGTCTTACAACAATGCTTGCGGAGCGCCTTTTTCAGACACAGCGACAGCTTGTAAACAGCCAGCTGCATAATCCTGTGGAAAAAATGATAGATATGCTTGCGCTTCAGGTTGAAAAGGCGAACATTGCAATTGATCCAAGGACAAAAACACCTTACCAGACTGACCTTACCCC
>CAZURC010000066.1:0-9434 GCA_964623405.1 uncultured Treponema sp. | reverse complement strand
CTGCTTTGCGCTTCCCTCTGGCTACGGGTCAATAAGGCTTGGAATGGGAGTTGACGAGGTAAAGGAGCAGCTGAAAAAGGACTCGGATTTTGGCTACCGCGGGGACAGGGATGTAACGCTTTCTCCGCAGACAAAGCAGGTTATAATCGAGACGGACTCCTCAAGAAACCCTTACTCATTCTTTACAAGATGCTGGTTTCAGTTCGTTGACGATGCTCTTTTCTCTATTACGCTGAACTTGAATCAGAGCAGGCTTGACCATAACTCAGTCTATAGCTCTCTTGCTCAAAAATATGGAAATCCCGCCTCAATAAATCCTCAGCGAGCCGTCTGGGAGAACAGCTCTGTCGTGATGAGCCTTGAGCGCCCTCTCACATTGAAGTATATGGACAATGAGAAGCTCAGGGAGATGCAGGAGAAAAGCGGTGTTGAGAAAACATACGAGGAAAAGGCGGTCGAGGACTTTTTGGACGGACTTTAATCCTATTCTGGCAGAGAGACAGTATCGCCTCTGCGGATTCTATTTCTCTCAAACCAGCCTTGCGGAACCTCCAGCGCATATCTTACGCTTACCGTGCTGCTTATGCTTGCGAGCGAGAAAGGTGTCATGTCGAATATGTCGCGGATTGTGCCCTTGCTGTCGATATAGGCTATTGACAGAGGATGCGGCGTGTTCTTCATCCAGAAGCTTAGAATCTGGTCTTTCTCAAAGACAAAAATCATGCCAGTCCCGTCCGGAATGTTTTTTCGCTCCATAAAGCCTCTGTTTCTCTGCTTCTGTGTGCGCGCTATCTCGGCCTTGACCTCCACGCTTCTTCCGTCAGATGTTGTTATTGTGAGCTTCTGGACAGGCAGCCTCTGTGCACATGCATTGAATGACAAAAGCGCAAGGCTTGCCATGATAAGAATACTAAGTTTTTTCATTTGCCTGCCTTGTTCAATAATGGCTGCCTATACATCCATTTTAGCAAGCTCCATCGCCGCGAGCTTGTCGTTTGGATCGTACTCTAGCACTGTCTGGAAATATGCGGCCGCTTCTGACGGCTTGCCCTCCTTTAGAGCCAGATAACCAAGATTTGAAATGATTTTTGTGTTCTCGCTTTCCAGCGCAAGGGCTTTTTCCAAAGAGTCTTTTGCGGCATCAAGGCTTCCTTCTTCCATGAGACAGATTGCAAGCTCGTTGTATGTGTCCGCTCTTTTCCCGCCGTCCAGTGTCAGCGCTTTCTCAAATGCTTTTCTCGCGTCTCCATAGCGCTTCTTCTGCCTGAGCCCCCAGCCAAGCATGAACCAGGCGTTCCACACGTCAGGATTCTTCTCTATAAACAGACGGATCTCATCAAGCCCCTTGTCAACATCACCTTTGTTTATAAGGGAGTAGGCGGCCGTAAAATGCTCATCCTCCATGTTCCTGCTGTCAATCTCGTTCAGAATCTCCTGGGCTCTGTTTTTCTTGTAAATTCCGTTCTCGCCCATCTCCTCATCGCTTATGTCGCAGGTGAGAGCCAGGTAAGTCTCAAAGCAGCTTCTTGCTTCCTTAAAGTCATGCTTCTTCCTATAGTAAAAGCCGGCGTTGAAAAACGCATCCGGAACAGCCGGCTCTGCATCCATAGCCTGCTTGTAATAGAAGAGCGCATCCGCATCGTAGGCATCTGCGTCATCGTAAAGCCCCGATGCCCTGTAGGAGTCGGCGCGCTGATCAAAGAAAATCGCAGTGTTCAGGACTGTCGCAATGTCATCCGGATCAAATCCTCGCAGAGACGCATATATCTCCTCTGCAAAGTCGTAGTCCTCGTTTTTGGTTTTAAGAATTGCGGCCTCTGTAAGCTCCTTCTTAAGATTCGGACGCGCTTTCTTTAAAAGAGAGCGGTAATAAAGGATATTCTTGTTCTCCTGGTCATAGGCCATTACGGTAAGGAGTCCGGCTAGAATCTGCTCTTCTGTAAGCTCCTGCATATTAAAGGTTCCGGGATCATCCTTTTCCTTTTTCTGCACTGGCAGCGGAATTGAAGGGTCTATATGCATAGCATCTTGAGAGAAATGGAAGTCTTCCGGCAACTGGATATAATAAATTGACTCAAGTGGATCTGTAGGTTTCATGTTTTCCCTGTTTAGTTATAAGGTGTTTTTTTAGACTGCGGCCTGTGCCGCGTTTGCCGCCTCGGCCTTTACTCTGTTGCTAAGCTGCTCCGCCGCCATTTTTGCCTGAGCCGCCTTTTGCTGCGCAATCTGGTCGCTTGCGGAAAGCTGGACTTTGCGGATTCCTGTAAGATAATTGTTGACATGAACCTTGTAGGAAAGAGGAACCATTTTCTCTGAGAAGCTCATGCTGCAGGCTACAATGTCCTTGCGTCCCTCAATCGGAACAGCGGACACAATAACGCCTGTCAATGTTATAATTTCGTTGGGATCCTCAAATTCAAGGCGGAGTTGAGCAGGCTTGCTTGTGAGGAACTGCGACAGGCCAAGAAGAATAACCTTTGCGCCGGAGAAAGAAAGATCCCGCACAATGCAGTGGCGAGGCACATTCTGTATAACAACAATTGCCTCTTCCTTTAGGAGACCCAGCTTGCGCTTTGAGTCATCGTTTATAAGGATTCTCTCCTCGCGGCGGCGGACTGCGTTTGAGTTTGCTTCCAAAAGCTTTCCGACAACTTCAATCAAATCATCCGGCGGCCTCTGGCTGAACGATATTGTTATTATCGCAAGCTCGCTTGAATTCATGTATGGAACAATGTTTGTAACGTGTCCCGCCACAAAGAAGCTCATCAGGTTGTTCTCTGACTCAAAGAAACAGAAACGCAGGTTTATGCCTGTTGTGTCCTTGCTGGACAACGCCTGATATGCGCCTCCCTTTATGCCCACGATGATTTTTGCCTGCTGGAAAGAGGTTGAGTTTATGATGCATGGCCACTGGCCTTTGTTGCATTTTATGTAGACTTGCCGCGGGTCAAGGCTTAGCGCGCGTATGATGTCCTTTGTAAAGGTGATCTCTGTATCTCGATACTGATCATAATATCTTTGAATTTGCTGGCTTGTTGCGACACCCATATTAAAACTATACTTGATTAAAAAATCACCGTCAACTAAATCTGCGTTATGTTCTTATTCAGCCTGATGTTCCGCCGCAAAGCCCAGAAACGCCGCGTCATGGCGGATTGTCCTGTAGTAGAGCATGTTCTTTCCGTTTATAAAAAGGCTGGAAGAGCCTCCGCCGTCCATCTGGATGCAGTCCGATGCCCCAATCTTTAGCATTATGTCCGCGCATTCAGGGTATGAGAGCCCCTTGCTCTTGAACGGACGCTCGCCCTCAACAGCGAGAAGGAAAAGCGTCTTTCCGTCGCTGGAAAGACCTGCGGCAGTGCGGCTGTTGCGGCTCTCGAATGTAAAGTAAGTCTTCTCGCCGTTTTTAAGAATTGTAAAGAAGCCTCCAAACGCATAGTCATATTCCTCTATTTCCGCGTCATCCTGCTTCTGCTCTACAAATCCCCGCAAGGAGCCGTCATCCTCCCTCTTAAAAAGCAGCGCGCTGTATCTGGGATTGGCTTTTGCAAAGACGGTGCCGTCAACCTTGTGCGCGCCGACTATCGTTCTTCTCGCAAGGAATTTTCCCTGGAAAGGGCTTGTGTTTATCGAGACGAAAGATCCGGAGCTCCTTGAGAACTTTTGCGAAGTTGTGCCTTTCCCTATGTCCTGCTCTCTTGAGGGAAACGCAGTGATTCTCAGGGAAGGATATGAGAGGTCGATTCTCGCACAGTGCCAGCGCAGCGGAATAGTCTTGTCCTCAAAAAGATAATAGTCGCAGCACTCGTTTACTTTCTGCCAGCTGATATTGTCCGGAACGTATGCGCTGTATTGCGCCTCCACGAAAGGCTCGTCATAGATTCGTACTAAGGAGCAGCCGCAGACAAAAAAGACCAGCGCGGCGGCCAGAAAAAAGACACAGAGGCGAGCGCGTCTGCTATTTTGCAAAGCTGTCATTATTCTGCTTCTCCTGGTTCTGCTCCATGACAAAGCGGATAAAGTGATCCTCAAGAGTTCTGTGCGGTCCCTCAAGGTTCAGGCTTTTTCTTGCATGCGCATTGTTGCGTCTTATCGTGTACTGGCTGTAGAAGTCCTTGTAGTCGCCGCTCACATCTGTCTTTACTTTCTCTCCAAGAAACTTAGACACCTCGTTGCGGCCTATTGAGCCGATCCCCTTTTCCCTGAGAAGAAACTTCAGCTTCCTGATCTGCTCGTAGGATATGCCGAACAGAAATTCCTCCATGGCCTGGGACACTTCAGGAATCTCAAGCTGAGTGCGTATGAACTTGCTCCAGGTCTCGTCCATCTGGAAAGAGAACATTATAAGCTCGCTTGTCCCCATCATCGTGCCGAAAGCGGGCGCAAGAGTGCGTCTTGCTTTCCATACAGAAGTCAGGACTGGCGCAATATCTGATATGTTCTGGTCAGCGCGGTGCTCCCATAAAAGCAGAAGGGAAGTCGCCAGCTGCCGCCTGAAATCAATATTCAATGAGCTGTCCTTCACAAGGTTAAGGTAGACATCCTCTGCGAGCAGAAGGAACATCATGGAGACAGTCTCCTCCTTGAAGGCTTCTATCAGCTTGCTCGGAATCTTTTTCTGCGCCTCTTCCTCAGGGGACTCCTCCTTTGCGGCGAGGAGCTTTGTCTTTATGTCCTTTGTGTCGTTCACATTCTGCGCCAGTTTTGCGAGAGACGAGAATGTGTGGAGCTTTGCCGTAAGGAAGCCCTTCCCTAAAGTCGCCTTGCTTGGCAGATGTATAAAAGTCGTGCCGTAGTCCGAGTCTATGTCAACAAGAAGCTCTATTATGTCTTGGGGAGTGCGTGTCTCTGCGGTAAGCTTCGCGCGTGAGAGGAGAGAAGGGAATTCTGCGATAGCGACGGCAAGACGGCGCAAGTCCGCCATCCGCTTGTCAAAAATCTCCTTGTGCTGCGGAGAATATAGAGCAATGCGGGAGCTAAGCTCATCACAGAGAACTTTCTGCTTCTGGGTCAGGACGACAATGCCTTTCTCTGATGTCTCCTCAACCTCATCCTCAGGACCTAGAAACTCGCTCAAGTCAACTGATGTGAAATCGCTTTCGTTTAATTCCATAGACATAGCATTCCGTCCTGATTTCCTGCCTGGAAAAAGTATATCACAGTTTGCGGTAATTTCAACAAGGTTTGATGCCGATAAAGGATATATGAAGAAAAAAGCATTTCTTTTCACGGCAGTGATTTTCTCTATGGCGGCTCTCTTTGCGCAGGGGAACGGAGGAGAGACTTCCTCTCAAGCGCATTCTCTGTTGATTACAGGAAGCGACCTCCGCCTTGAGTATGACGGCGGCAAGGACTTTGACAATGTGTCCGGCTATCATCTTTATATACGCAAGAAGAGCGGAATAGAGTCTGTGATGCTCACAGAGACAACAAAGGATCCGTCAAATGCCCAGCCAAACTACGCTTACAGGGCAAAGGAGTACAATCCTGTCAACGGCGATGAGAAACGCTATCTTAATGGAAAGCTTCTTGAGTCCAAGTATGCGAGATACTCCCTGATTGACTCCACACCGGAGGTTGACAAGGAGTTCGGTCTTGCGTTCCACATATATATCCCGTCGGAAATAGAGTATGGATATGAATGGAGCAGGCACGGAACAGTGAGAATAGGCAAGGGCACATTCATCAATATCCGCGCGTTCGAAAAGAAATACGCTGACTACACAGGCGCGTTCCTTGACAATCCTTTCATGTTTGACTTTGGAAGAATCCCGGAAAAAAGAGAGGAAGCTCCCGCCGTGGCGGCTGTAGAGCCTGAGAGAGAGGAGCTGCCACAGCCGATAGATGAGCCTGTAGTCGTTGATGAGTCCGAGGAAGAAGAGAGCGATGAAGGGACAATAGTGCTTACAGATGACTACAATCCTGTGGCGGCGGCGACATTCAGCGATATTGCCAACTTTAACGGCGGCGAGATGTGCTACTCAAAGGGACCGGATTCAATTGTGGACGACCTCATGGCGAGTTTGGAGAGGATAAATCCAAAGACAAAGGCTGATGTCGTGTTCGCAGTGGATACTACCGGCAGCATGAAGGACGACATACAAAAGCTCAGGGAAGAGTGGATTCCGCGCCTTGTTGAAGGGCTCAAGGAATTCGGCGATATAAGAATCGGCCTTCTTCTTTACCGCGACTACAACGACACCTACCGCCTTATGGGGCTTCCTGTAAAGCGCTATGAGTTCACGGAGAATATAGATGTCTTTACAAAGAACCTGAACAGCTTTGTGATTTATGGCAACGAGGGAGGAGACATACCGGAGGCTGTGTACGAGGCGCTTTATGCGAGCCTCTCGTTCTACAACTGGAGACGCGACGCGTATAGAAAAATCATTCTCATAGGAGACGCGGAGCCGCACCCGACACCGCGCGGAACGGGCAAGTACACAAAGCAGCTTGTCGCGGACACTGCAAGGTCAAAGAATGTGGTCATTGACGCAATAATAGTTCCTGACGACAAGAGCGCGCGCGGCCGCTAGTTAAGGGATAATTACTGCTTTCCGGGAATCTTTGCAAGCTCTATCTGCGCGAGCTTGTTGTATGCGGCGGGGATAGAGCCAGGAGTTGAATTCTTGTAGATTTCCACAATCTCGTTGAAAATAGGCTCCGCAAGGCTGTACTTCTTTTGCTTCATGTAGACGTGCCCAATCTCGTATCTTGCCTCTACGTAGACAGACGGCCAGTCCCCGAATCTTTCCACCGCGGTGTTGAAGTAAGCGAGAGCCGCCTTGTAGTTTGAGTTCTCATAGCTCGTCTGTCCGTTCTGGATAAGCTCCTGCGATGTCATCTCAGGAATCTCCTTTGGAACAGAGCCGCATGAGGAAAGCGCAAAAGCCAATAAGAGCGCAAGCGGCATGACAGCCGGCGCAAAAAGATTTCTTCTAGTCATAGCAAACCTACTATATCATTTTTCCGCATCTTGAAACAAGGAACACATGATTCTCCTTAGAAGCTGTCCGATACAACAATGCGGTTCTTGCCGCTCTGCTTGCCGATGTAAAGGCAGCGGTCGGCATCATTAAGAACATCCTGGGGACTGGAAAAGTTACGCGATGAGCTTATGCCGAAAGTCGCTGTTACAGAAATCTCATTTTCCTTGTAGACAACAGGCTTTGCCGTAATCTTCAGTCTCGCATCCTCAAGAGAGAATACAGTGTTCCCGTCAATCTCAGGGAATATGATAAGGAATTCCTCTCCGCCCCATCTGCTTATTCTTACCGGCTCCTTGAAAATATCCCAGACCTGCTTAGTGAACGTCTTTAGGATATAGTCTCCGGCGTCATGGCCCCAGGTGTCGTTGATCTTCTTGAAGTCGTCAATGTCAAATATCGCGATAGCGTAGTCAGTGTTGTCGTGCCGCTTTGCCTTTGTAACATCCTCGAACACTTCCATTGTGCGAGCCCTGTTCATAAGGCCTGTGAGAGGATCGTGCTTCGCAAGATAGCTCATTTTTTCCTGCAGGAACTCGGTTTTCCTGGAGTAGCGGCGGAGCGCGCTGTCAGTATTTATGCAGACATAAAGAAGAACGGAGAGCACGGAGCAGGTGTAGAAAATTTCCTGGGCGATCATAAAGCTTCTCTTCTCCCTGCTGAAAATGGCAGGAGGAGGCAGACGGTGCAGCTTGATATAGGTTATGAACGCAATTCCGGCGATAAGAAGGATGTCCAGCGCAAGCAGATATTTCTTTGACAGGCTCATGTTTGTGGAGAGCAGAAGCATACATGGAAGAGCCGCAAAGAGCACAAGCTCGCTTCCGCAGCTGAACTTTAGATAATAGGCCTGGGACACGCAGAAAAACTCAAGCGCAAGAGTGTAGACAGTGAGAGCCGCCTTTGCCTTTATCCTGTTCTGCCGCCTTAGCACAAGAACCGCAAGGTAAATAGCGGACACGGCAAGGCTTGTATAGAAGCATCTGATGAATTCTTTTGTTCCGTAGAGATAAAAGACAGGAGTCCACGCTATCTGGCAGACAAGGGTTATGAGGATTATAGAGTATAGCTTGTCTCTAAGGATTTTCCTTATTATCCGGTTGATAGGCGCTCCCATGCTAGAACTTCTCCGAGACAACAACCTGGTTCTTGCCGTGCCGCTTCCCGTAAATAAGGCTGTTGTCGGCATCAATTATAATCTTGTCAGGATTATCAAGGTGGCGCGAGGAGCTAAGTCCGAATGTGAGCGTTACGGAAATCGCCTGTCTGCCGTCTGCGTTAAGCGTGAAGGATGCGCTTTGAGCAACCATTCTTATAAAATCAAGCTGGCCTGTAATATTCATGGAAAAGGACGTGAACAGAATCAGAAATTCCTCTCCTCCCCATCGCGCAAGCTTAGCTCCGTGCGGAAGGCTGTTCTTTACCGCGGCAGCAATCTCCACAAGAACCTTGTCTCCGGCCTCATGACCATAGGTGTCGTTCACAGACTTGAAGCTGTCAATGTCAAAGATGCACAGGGCGTAGTCCTTTCCCGACGACAGCTTGTCTTGAGCGCAGCGCTTGAGATAAAGCGAGATTTTTCTTCTGTTCATAAGACCTGTGAGAGGGTCATGGTTTGCAATGTAGTTCAGCTTCTGGGCATGGGTTCTGGATTTCAGCGCGCTTTCTTTCAGGCTTGTCTGCGTCGCAATAGACAGATAGAGGAGCACAAGGATAGAGATAGCGGTGGAGATGACGGTGTGTATCCGGTAGAACTGCTTGTGCAATGTTACCGCCGTCATAAAGCCGGTAAAGACAGCTCCCTGCCGCGCGAACTCAAACCAGATAATGAACACAGTCGCAAGAGCCGCGACACACGAGAGGAAAATATGATATTTCTGCGAGGAGTTTGTTGAATAGACAAAGAAGAACATGGCGGGAATGACGCAGAGAGTATAGAGCTTTGTCCCGAAATCCGTGCCAGTGGCCATGGTTACAAAGACTGAGTATCCGATAAGCTCCATGTACGCAATGTTGATGAAGAAATGCCTGTGCGGATTTGAGAGCAGCATAATGAAAATTCCATAGAGAATGGCGCCGGCAATGCTGAGCATAAAAAGAGATTGAAATCCATAGAAAAGATACAAGGGAGCGAAAGCCGCATGTGAAAAGAAGCAGACAATGTATATTACAAGCTCGTTGTTCTTAAAGTTAAAGAAGCTGTCAGAATTCATCTTATATCCTTTTTATTCTACCGTCCAATCTCCATGCAGGAAAATAAAAACTGTTATAAGTTCTTTATATATCCTTAAGTACATAGCCATAGAAGCGCTCTTACAGTCATTAGCAGGCCCTTCTAAGCCAGAAAGCCGGCGCAAGCGTGTCAGACACAGTGGAACTGTCGTAACAGACACAGCGGAGCAGATAAAGTCTGTGTGCCGTAAAAATAAAGTCTGTGTGTCGTGCAGA
>CAZURC010000065.1:6211-12007 GCA_964623405.1 uncultured Treponema sp. | reverse complement strand
AAATCCCGAGCAGCGAGTTTTTCGCAAAAATCAAATCTTCTTTTTCAATCAAGCCAGTCGCAAGCGCGTAAGAAGCAAGCCTGTTAATTTCATCAAAAATATTCATAACTAGATTATGCAACCGGTTGCACTTTTTGTCAAACAGCCTTTCATCAGATAGTAAAACACCTGGTTCTATTAGAAATTCTCTGTTATCTTATTAAAATTCTCTTCTTCTTATGATAAACTCGTTTTGTACTTGAATAGCTAATATTCAAGCTTATTTTTGCAGGAGGAATTTTACTAAAAATGGCAGACTACCACGTTTTTCCTGACGCACCGGAAGGAACTCCGCGCGCTAATTTTGTTCATCTTCATGTTCACTCCGACTATTCACTGTTGGACTCGTGCGCAAAGCTCGACGACCTTGTTGCAAAGGCAAAACGCTTAAATATGCCTGCGCTTGCTCTTACCGACCATGGAAATATGTTTGGCGCACTTAATTTCGAGAAACTCTGCCATGTAAATAAAATCAACCCGATTGTCGGAGAGGAATTCTATGTAGCTTATGGGAGCCATCTTGAGCGAAACGATGTGCCTTATTCGCATAAAGGCGAAGACGGAGAAAGGCAGGCCCATTATTTTCACCTTATCCTCCTTTGTGAGAACGAAACTGGCTATAAAAACATGAGCTGGCTTTCTTCAATAGCTTTCCAAGAAGGACTTTACTACGGCAAGCCAAGAATAGACTATGAGCTCTTAGAAAAATACCACGAGGGAATCATCTGCCTCTCCGCATGTATCGCCGGTGAGCTTCCTCAGCTTTGCCTTGCCGACAAGGATGATGATGCGAAAGAGCTTGCGTTAAAATACAAGAATCTTTTTGGTCCTGACCATTATTACATTGAATTGCAGGATCACGGACTTGAAGACCAGAAATATATCAACAAAAAACTGATTAAGATTGCAAGGGAACTTGATATTCCGCTTGTCGTGACAAATGATATTCATTATATAGAAAAAGAAGACTGGGAAGCACAGGACTGCTTGCGCTGCATTGGATTCAAGAAGAATTTGAATGAACCACACCAGACAATGGGAGGCGATAGGCACGAATGGTATTTCAAGACCGAGCAGGAAATGCGCCTTTTGTTTCCAGACTGTCCAGATGCTTATGAGAATACTGTAAAGATTGCAAATATGTGCAATCTTACAATTCATCAATACAAGACACAGGAACTAAAAGACTGCCTCCCGCGTTTTGAGCTTCCAGAGAAATTCCAGAAACATGGAGACAATTACGCACAGAACCAAGATGACTATATACGCTATCTTGTCGAGGAAGGACTTAGAAAACGTTATAGTCAAATTACGCCGACAATCCGCCAGCGTGCCGAATACGAACTGGGAATTATCTTTAAGATGGGATTTTCTGGATACTTCCTTATTGTCTGGGAGTTCATTAACTGGGCAAAGTCAACTTGGGACAATGTAAATAACAGACCCAAGCCTTATATTCCAATTGGACCTGGACGAGGCTCTGGAGCAGGCTCGCTTGTTGCATACTCTCTTGGCATCACGGACATTGATCCTTTTAGATTCAAACTGATTTTTGAACGTTTCTTAAATCCTGAGCGCGTTTCAATGCCGGATTTTGACGTGGATATGGACTTCGACTATCGCCAGGACATCATCCAGCACACGAGAGACTTGTACGGAGATCCTCAGGTCGGACACATTGTCACGTTCGGAACGCTCAAGCCAAAAAACGTGATTGCCGATGTTGGACGGACGCTAGGAATTTCTCTTTCAGATGTGAATATGCTCAAGTCAAAAGTCTCGGCAAACTTAAAGACAAAACTCAAGAATTGCTTTGAGCCGCCAAACGAAAAGTTTCCAGACGGAGGACAACTTGCCGAATTCAGGCATGATCCGCGCTTCGAAAAGCTTTTTGACTTGGCCTTAAAGCTTGAAGATTGCAAGAGAAATACAGGGCTACATGCATCGGGAATGGTGATTGGACTTACAGCTCTTCCAAACTGGGCGCCGGTTTTCAAGGATTCCAAAACAGGAGAAGTCGGAGTTCAGTACACAATGGACATAATCGAACCGTGCGGACTTGTAAAATTCGACTATCTTGGACTTAAAACACTATCTCTGATTCGTTACGCTGAAAATATCATCAACAAGCACAAAAAACCTGACGAGCCTGTTTTTGACTGCTCAAAAGTGAGCGAAACCGACAAAAAAACATTTGACTTGTTCAAGAGGGGCGATTCTGTCGCAGTTTTCCAGTTTGAGTCGCCTGGAATGCAGAAAATTTTGCGTCAGTTCCAGCCGGAAAAACTGGAAGATTTGGTCGCTTTGAACGCGCTTTACCGTCCTGGCCCGATGCAGTTTATCCCGGACTACATCAACGGAAAATGGAAGCCAGAGACGATTCACTATCCTGATCCTTGTCTTGAGCCGATTCTAAAGGAAACTTATGGCGTCATGGTTTATCAGGAGCAGATTATGCAAGTTTCCCAAAAAATCGCGGGATTCTCACTCGGAGCTGCTGACATGCTCCGGCGCGCGATGGGGAAGAAAAAACCTGAAGTTATGATGGGCAAAAAAGTCGAATTTGAGGAAGGCGCAATCAAGCAGGGATTCACAAAAGAGCACGCTGACGAAATCTTCGACATTATGATTCCGTTCGCAGGCTACGGATTCAACAAGTCGCATGCGGCGGCTTACTCAGTCCTCGCTTACAGAACCGGATGGCTCAAGGCAAACAAGCCGGCAGAATTTATGGCGGCTAACCTGACAAACGAAATCACTTCGACTGACGGACTTCCTGCCTACATTGAAGAAGCACGCAGAATGGGGATTCCTGTTGATCCTCCTGATGTAAACCGTTCGGATGCAAACTTTGACGTTGTTGACGGACATATAGTTTTCGGATTTCGGGGAATAAAAGGAATGGGAACTTCCGCAGCCCAAGCCATTGTTGACGAAAGAACAAATAACGGTCCTTTTAAGAGCTTTATGGATTTCCTTGAGCGTATGATTACAGTAAAGGAAGACGTGATTGATGAGGAGACAGGCGCAAAAAGAGGGGAAAAGCTTGCAATCAACAAAAAAGCAGTCGAAGTTCTTATAAAATGCGGAGGTTTTGACAACCTTGGGCAGAATCGTTTTACGCTAACTAAAAATCTTGACCGTGCCTGGGAATACACAGAAAAGAGAATTTCCGGCGGAGATGACGGACAGATAAGTCTTTTTGAAAACACAGGAATAAAAGAATTTGCGGACTACACTTTTGAAGAAGTGCCTGAAGGCTCAAAAATGGAGAAGCTCAACATGGAAAAAGAGCTGATTGGCTGCTATGTCTCTGGCCATCCTCTCGATGACTATAGGAAAGCTTACGAAAAGGCAACGCTTAATTCTCAAAATATTCTTCGCGAGTCAAAGGCTGTAAAGAATGCATACGCAGCAGCAATCGCCTCCGGTGTAAAACCTTGGCAAGCAAAAAACACAGAAAAAGAATATATCGCGCTAGGAATGATCTCAGACCTAAGACCTATAATCACAAAAAAACAGACAACTATGGCATTTGCAAAGCTTCTTGACTATTCTGGTTCTATAGACCTCACGTTCTTTCCAAAGACGTGGGAACAACTCTCAAGCAAAATAAAAAACGACAATATCTATGCATTGCGTGGCAATCTGGACACAAGGCCAGACAGAGAAGAACCTTCATTCATCGTAGAAGACATAGAAGACCCTCTAGCTCTGCAAAACCGTGCTGTTCAGGAAGTTCATATCCAACTGGACGATGACATACACGAAGAACAGCAGATATTCAGCCTAAAAGAATTTCTTTTCGGCAACTCTGGAAGCTGCTCGGTCTATTTTCATTTGAATGCAGGAAACAGCTCATATACAATAAAGGCAAACACACAGCTATCTGCGCCAGGTACAAAAGATTTCCTTGATCTTATAAAGGAACAACCTTTTGTCAGAGACGCATGGGCATGTTGACACGGTGGCGAGGTCAAAATGGCACAGTATTTTCGTATTTTAGCGGCAGCAATAAACATATACTCATTTATATGCTTTGCCAGGATAATTATTACATGGTTTCCAAAAGCTAACTTTTCAACAACAGGAAGAATATTGGCAGCGGTGACAGACCCATACTTAAATTTTTTCCGTCGCTTTCGATTCCTGAATTTCAATGGACTTGATTTCTCTCCTGCAGTTGCCTTATGCGTGCTTTTCGGTATATCCACTGTCCTTACAAGCCTTGGCTCAGGCCATGAGTTTACAATAGGTTTTTTCCTGGCAGTTCTTGTAGGGATTATATGGGCACTTTTCTCTTCAATATTCAAATTCATCATTGCTCTTCTTATTTTACGGCTGATTATATATGCAATAATGCGTATTATCTCTCGCAAAAACGGATACCAGCCATATAGCCCGTTCTGGGATCGGATTGACCGCATCATTTCGCCCTTTATCTATAAAATCTCCGGAATATTTGTAAAAAAATTTATTTCATTTACGACAGCGCTTATCATCTCTATTGTTCTCTCAATAATTGCAGTAAAACTCGCAGATTTCGGGGTGACTTTGCTATGCTCAATGCTTTCTAGACTTCCATTCTAAATACACTAAGGAGAGATTTTTGAAAGTAAGCGAAATAAAAAATTCAATTTCCGCACTTTCTGGCATAGGCCCTAAAATCTCAAAGCTATTTGCAAGATTGAATGTGTTTACAGCAGGAGATCTTATGCAGTTCTATCCTCGTGGCTATGAGGACAGAACAAAAAAAATCACATTGGACATGGCTCTAAGCTTTCCAAAAGTTCACACTATTGCAAAAGTTATAGGATATGAATGGTTTGGCTTTGGACGAATGAGAACATTAAAAGTTCTTATAAACGACGGGACTGCAAATGCCGAGCTCGTTGCCTTTAATCGCCCATTCCTAGAGAAAACTCTTCCAAAAGGAGCGATAATTTCTGTAACAGGCAGATTTACCATAAAATATGGCAAGCTTCAGTCATCATCATTTGAGGCAGAAAAAATTGCAGAGGACGGCGATATTTCTGAATGGAAGAACTCGCTCCCGCCTGAAAGCAGAATAATTCCAATATACCGTCTTACAGAAGGCCTTTCCCAAAAAGCTGTTCAAAAAGCCGTAAAAGAGGCATTACGACAGTTTAGTGGAGGAATTGAGGACGAGCTTCCGAATTATCTAATTATACAACACAAGCTTTTGCACAAAAAAGATGCAATTCGACAGATACATTGTCCTCAAACTTTTCAGGACTATGAGGCTGCACGAAAATCACTTGTCTATGAAGAATTTTTTTTCTTCCAATGCGCAATAGCAAGACAGTCAATCAATCACCGAGGCAAACTTCCTCAGCTAGAAATAAATGCGAATACCCCAGACAATACAGAAGACATATTGGGAAAAAAGCAGCGGACTCAGGAAATAGAAGAAATATTCACAAGCTCTCTTTCGCCTCGCCAAAAACAATATCTTGCACGGCTTCCCTTCTCTCCTACCACCGATCAAAAGAAAGTCATAATACAAATAAACATCGATATAGATAAAAGCTACGAGTCCTCTTCTACAGCAGAAAAAGGCGGGAGAGCTTTTTCGATGCGTGCGCTCTTGCAAGGAGATGTCGGAAGCGGAAAAACACTTGTATCATTTTTTGCCGCGCTCCGTGTAATCGACTATGGGAGCCAGGTTGCATTCATGGCGCCGACAGAAATACTTGCAAGACAGCATGCAGACAAAGCCGCATCCGAGCTTGAGTC
>CAZURC010000065.1:0-6111 GCA_964623405.1 uncultured Treponema sp. | reverse complement strand
CTTGAGCCTAATCTTCTGATGATGAGCGCGACACCGATTCCTCAGACACTTGCACTCACTGCTTTTGGAGATCTTGATATTCTTACAATACGAACAATGCCGCAAGGAAGAAAGCCTATAATCACTTATCTTACAAAAGCTGGAAATGAGCACAATGCATACGAAGCTGTCCGGAAAGAACTTTTGTCCGGTCATCAGGCTTATTTTGTCTATCCTGCAATCGGAGGGAATGAAGATGACTATCACGGAGAATTTATTTCATCGAATCTCCCCTTGAGCTATTTTCAGGATAATGATGACTGGCAAAAAGAATCCATAAAATCTGCTGAGGCAAGCTTTTGTTTCCTGCAGACAAAAGTTTATCCGGAATTCAAATGCGCTCTAATTCACTCAAAAGTTGAAGAGGAAACACAGAACCAGATCTTAAATGATTTCCGCATAGGAAAAATCCAAGTTCTTGTAGCAACAACAGTTGTTGAAGTTGGAGTCGATGTTCCAAACGCAACTTGCATGGTCATTGAGCAAGCAGACAGATTCGGTCTCGCCGCTCTCCATCAGCTTCGCGGACGTGTAGGACGCGGAGACGCACAGTCATACTGTTTTTTAATTTACAGAAAAAACATCACCGAAAACGGAATCGCGAGAATGAAAGCAATCCGCCAGACAACCGACGGGTTTAAAATTGCTGAAGAGGATTTAAAACTAAGAGGTCCCGGCGAAATAACCGGAACCGTCCAAAGCGGAGAACTTTCATTTGCCCTCGCAGATTTATTCAAGGATCAACAAATAATGAACACGGCAAGAACAGATGCATTCAAATACGTTGCATCACAAATGCATTTATAGGCTAGGCCACATAGTCCTTGAGTTTTCTTGAATGCACTGGATTCTGGAGCCTGCCAATCGCAGTGTTCTCAATCTGACGGATTCTTTCTTTTGTAAGATTGAATTTTGCTCCAACCTGTGCCAAAGAAAGTGGCTTTTGCCCGCCTAGACCGTAACGCATACGGATAATTTTTTCCTCATTAGGCTTTAAAGTTCCTAAAACTTTATTTATATCCTCACTCATAAATTCATTGACAAGGTTCTCGTCAACATTCGAATATTTTTCATCTGTCACGAAATCTCCGACAGTGCCATTGTCTCCATCCTTCCCCTCAACAGGAGCATCAAGACTAGCCATCTCGCGGCTAATTTCAAGCAAATCACGCACATGATTAGCATCCATATTGACCATTTTTGCAACAGCCTCTATTTCCTGAGCCTCTGTTTTTTTGCCACGCACAGTCTTTTGTGCTTTTTGAATCTGCAACAGCTCATTCACACGGTTCATCGGAAGCCGTATAGCACGTCCCTTCTCACAGACAGCTTTCATTATGCACTGCCGGATCCACCATACCGCATAAGTAATAAAATGGAAGCCTTTGCCTGGATTAAACTTCTCCACAGCAGTCAGCAATCCAATATTTCCTTCGCTAATCAAGTCAACTAAATCAAGCCCATAATTCTGATATTTCTTTGCTACATTAACAACAAACCTTAGATTTGCCTTTACAATCTTATCTTTCGCCTGCTTGTCGCCTTTTTGCGCCTTTAAAGCAAGCTCGTTCTCTTCTTCATGGCTAAGCAATGGAATCTCATTGATTTCCTTAAGATACATTCCCAAAATCTCTTCATCGTTTGCCATAATTTCTACTCCCATTAAAAGCTAAAATCTTCAATAATATATCTGCAATAACCGTGCCAATTTTTCTATTATTTATATATTAGCTTTATAAGGAAATAAGCATATTTATTATATTTTTCAGTCATTTTCTCTAAAATATATGCTCACAAGCTCAGTGATATTCACTTCTACGGACTAACAAAGTTACCTGACGCCCTGTGATACAAGCCCTCGTATCATTTTGATACACAAAAGTAAAACTTCTCTTTCACTGTGTCATTTTAGCTCATTTTTTTTGTCTTCTATATGCTATATTCTTAAGAAATACCCCATGATTTCCTTATTTTTCCTTGACGATTACCTTTGAAAATTCTTATATTTAAAGCATAAGGTTATAAATGCTTGGAGGCAGATTATATGAAACTTAAACCATTAGCGGACAGAGTTCTTCTAAAACAGGAGAAAGCAGAAGCTACAACGAAGTCTGGAATCATTCTTCCAGAATCTGCACAGGAAAAAACACAGACCGCAAAAGTAGAAGCTGTTGGTCCTGGAACAGAAAAAGAGAAAATTACCGTCAAAGTCGGAGATCGCGTAATGTATGATAAATACGCCGGTGTTCAGATAAAGATGGACGGAGATGATTATCTTATTGTAAAAAACTCTGACATCATTGCAGTAGTTGAATAAAAAGACCCGCTTTAAAGTAAAGTGCGCCCCTAAAATCAGACAATAAGATTTGATTTTAGGAGGTGCATTTTTTATTTACCAAGCTGTTTTTCTAAAAGACGGGCCTCAGCATTTAAGGAATCTAGGCTAACTGCATAATCAAGCGACAGCAATGCGCCTTTTATATCTTGCATGTCTTTCTGAACAAGAGCAGCCTTGCACAGAATTTTTGATTTAAGCTTTTTGTCACGCGTTCGCCCTGATGCGAGCCCGTAAAGACTCATCGCCTTTTCATAATCTCCCATAGATGAATAAATAGAAGCAAGATTTACAGCCGATTGCACTTGCGCTAGCGTGCTGAATGAAACAATATCATTCTCATTTTGCATGTGCCGCGTTCCTCCTGTTTCAAAGAGCACATATTCATAAAGACGGCGAGCAGCATCTATATTACCATCAAGCAGAGAAAAATAGGCGGCGGTTTCAATTTCCCAGCTCTCCATCGTACTTACATAATCTGCTGCGCGATCTCCGAAAGCGGCCTTTACAACAAAGTCAGGAACGGCAGGCGCAGAATACTTTTTTTCTCCACCAAAGACATCGTACAAGCTATCTTCCCCAGCGCCATCATCATTGCTTTCTTTCATTTTATAACGCGCATCAAGATATTTGGAAAACAGTTCTCTAGATTCTTCAGTCTTGCCAAACTTAAGCAACTGGCTCACAGAAAACTGAAGAAGCTCCGGCGGATACAAATCAGCGCCAATCCCGTTTGTCTCAAGCGTTTCCCATATTTCAGCCTCCCGATTAATCTGAGGCAAGCTGGAATTTTCTTCAAGCCACAAGGAAAGTTTCTCCGCAATAAGCTTCCCGTCTCTTTGTCCAGCAGCGTTTTTCTTTTCAAGGAGGCTGTCAATTCTATAGAGCGCATCGCTCATTAAAAACCGAGGACGCTCATCTTTCTGTCTCATTGTATAAGACCGCAATGGTGTTTTTCTCAGTGCCCGCTCAAGCATATCCTGCTCATCAGGCGCAGTCTCAAGCCGGGCAAATTTTCCATAAGTAAGGAGCGCAGGAATATTATCAGGACTATCCATCACGGCCTTCATCAGCAGGTTATATGCTCTTGTATACTGCTTCGCATTATAGGCCCATATTGCGCTATTTACATATACAAGTGCAGGCACATTAGAAGAATCTTCAATCACTGCATGGGAAATACTTTTCTCACGTTCTTTCTCAGCAGAATCATAGTCTCCTAGCATAATATAAGAGTCACTTGAAAGAGGAATGGCGCTCTCTGCCATTCCCATAGACTGTGCATATTCAAGGCAATCAAGGCAAATGTCATAGTTTCCCGCATCATATTCAACAGCGGCCCAAAACATAGCCTCGTCATTCTCAATCTTGTCCAGAAGAGATGCCGCCCCTCCGTAATTTCCGGCCTTTAGCAAAGGAAGCGCCGCATTCACAAGCCATTTGCCATTTCCTGTCGCAATATAACAGTCCTTATAAAGAGGAGAAAGCTCCATTGAGAGGAGCATTTTTTCTTTATCAGACTTTAGCATCGCCTCCGCATATATAGCTCCGTATTTTGAGCCAGCAAGCGGTCGAGAGACAGAAAGGGCATCGTCAAATCTGTCGCACCTTAAAAGAAAATGGGCGTAAACTGCGCGAATCTCATCGCTCTCAGGGAGTTTTCGCAATGCATTGACAAGAGTTTTCTCCGCTAAAGTCTTCTCATCAAGCATTATAAAGCGCCGGTAGATTCCAATTCTCGCAGAAGCGCTATATGCTGACCTTGATGTTTTTTTTAGAAGCCTAAGTGCATCAGCAGACTGTCCCTGTCTTATAAGAGAGTCTATAGACTCAAGGGAAGAAGAAAAAGAAGTGTTCTCAATAATTTTCGAGCAGGAGAAAAACAAAAATCCTGAAAGGAAAACGCATAGCACAGAAAAGAGAATTCCGGAACAGTACTTCCGGTTTTTCCTTATAGGCACTGCAATCCTCCGTTTAGTCAGATGTAACGGTCTTGCCTATGTTGTCAAGAACTGCATTTACAAATTTAAACGCATCATCTTCACCATACTTCTTGGCAATATCAACCGCCTCATCTATTACGATTGATGGAGAAATATCCCTCTGGAAAAGCAACGAATATACGCTCATCCGCAGAATAGCAAGCGACACTTTATTAAGCCGCCCAAAATCCCAGCCTTTTAAGTTTTGCTTTATAAGGGCATCAATCTTTTCCTGGTTCTCAATTGCCCCTGCAAGAAGGATTCTCGCAAAGACCGCTGTCTCCATATCAACGTTGCCGCCAGTTTCATCATCAGCGGCCCAGGACAATGAAAGCACATCGTCCTTGCTCATGCCTCCCACATCCCAAGAGTAAAGCCCCTGAAATGCAAGCACTCTTCCTTTTCTTCGTGACACAGTGTTTTCCCGCCAATTACCAATTTAAAAGCTTATCCAGCGCCGCACCAGTTTTCTTCCGCTCAACATTTTCCGGTGTATCCAAAGCCTTCGTCACATCTTGAACTGCGGCAATCATCGCTTGACTTTGCTTCTGCTGTGTAAGGTTGGACTTTATATAGTCATAGACGGTGATAGTTGTTTCAGGCTGCACAAGGTCGCTTAACCCAAGCATTTTTGCGCTATATTTTGCACGGACAGAATAGAACTGAAAGTCATTCTCTGTCTCTGTGAGAGACGAAATATATCCAGTATCCTTTCCAAAAAGCTCAAGAAGCTCATTGTAAGTCACGCCAAGCTGCTGCGCATGCTGAGTTGTCTTGCTTATAAACAAGTCCCCGCCTTGATAGTCCTTAGAATTTGCCGCATTTGACTTTATCTGCTCTGTAGTAGTTTTTTTATCCCTAAAGTCCTTTAGCAAAGCCTCGGCCTTTGTCTTTGCCTCCTCAGGCTTGTCTCCTTTAGGGAAAATTACCAGAAAAAGCTTTAGCATGTCGTTCTGCACGAAGCTAGCCTTGTTAAGCTCATAGAACGCACGGATTTCCTCATCAGTAGGCGCGGCTTTCTGAATTTCATCCTGCTTCTGCTGCAAAACATACTGCTGCGCAATAAGCTGGTTCTTCAAGTAGGCCTTGTAGTCATTAAGTCCCATTCCGACAGTTGCCTTCATATAATCATCAAGGGATTTTCCTGTCTGCTGCTTTACGATTTCCTCGAATTCAGCCTCTGTCACATTACGGCCAATTTGCTGGCTTACATTCTGAAGAAAATACTGGTTTACCTGCGTATCCGTAAGGGACATTCCAGCTTTTGTCGCGGCCTGCACCACCAGCTTCTCATCAATCATTGCGTTTAGTATTTCTTTCTTTTGATCAACTGTAAAAGATGCAATTCCATTCTGTTTTCCATAGACTTCCACCCTGTTTTTCAGCTGCTTTAACGTTATCGTCTCTGACTTATTGAGCTTGACTGTTGCAAGCGGCTGCAAATCCGCCTGGGCAAAGACCGCGCAACAAGAAACTAAAAAAAGCGATAAACAAAGTGCTAAACGTTTCATATTCAATTCCTTTATAAAGTTTTCTATTATGTCTATATCTCTCCGCAAAAACAGAGATTTCCTTTTTATAAACACTTATTTTTTTTAATAGTTACATTGTCATTCCGAACTCGTTTCGGAATCTATAGAAGCCCCTGAAACGAGTTCAGGGGGACGAGGCAATTCTACTTGTCCAGCGGAAGTCCGCCGGAAATCACGGCGCGGATTCTTCTTACGCCCGCTGACGACGACTGCTCCTTGACAA
>CAZURC010000064.1:0-12182 GCA_964623405.1 uncultured Treponema sp. | reverse complement strand
TCTCTTCTCCGTACTATCTTGCTCCATGCTGTCGCATTATAATCCGAAATACATTATAATCGCCAATGTATGAACAAGACTCTTAGCGCAGCATCATCTTTCGTTTTTATCTTAATTGCATCTATATTCTCAGGCTGCCGCCTCTCATCCAGCAACGAAAGCACATTTATTATCTGGACAGACAGAGAGGAAATCGTCTCCTGCACAGAGCTTTTTAACTCGCTCCAGGAAAAGACGAAAGCGATTGTTGTGTACAAGGAGCATCTTGCAAATGCTCTTCCACCGCAAAGAGATGAGGTTAAGCCGGATCTTGTCATAGGCTCCTGGCTCAAGAACAGCCGCACACGAAAGCTCTTCCGCCCGCTAGACAGCATCCTGAGCAAGGACAGCGTTGATGCTTCTACAATCTATCCCTCTTTACTGGAATATGGGAAAACCGGCGGAAAACAATATCTGCTTCCTGTAAGCTTTAACCTGCCGCTTGTAATATACTCAACAAAAAATGAGAACAGGATTCCAGACAAGTATTTTCTTTCTTTGGACCAGATCCGCGATACAGCCGCTGAATTTAATACTGTGAATGAGGACGGATTCTATACAAACATGGGCTTCGCGCCTTCCTGGGACAAGGAATTTATTTACGAAGCCACAAAACAGTTCGGTCCTTGCTTTAAGGAGAAAGGGACGGCATTTGAGCAGGACGCAGACAAGCTCGCGCAGGCAGTTGAATACGTGCGCGACTGGACTTTGACAAAGAATAACGGGACAACAGCTGAGCAGGATTTTCAATTCAAGTATCTTTACACGCCAAAATACCGCCAGATTGCTTCGGAACGAATATTGTTCGCCTATACAAAAACCGACGAGTTCTTCAGCATTCCCTTTGAGCAGCTAGAGGAGACAGGCTATCGCTGGCTCACCATAAACGGCTCTCTTCTTGCAAATGATGACATTGTGTCCATGTCAATCTACACCAGCGCAAGGAACCCTGAAGGCGCAACAGATTTTATACGCTGGTTCTTTCAGGAAGAAAACCAAAGAGCCATGCTGGAACGGAACTCAAAAATGAACCTTGACACAGCCACTTTTGGGATTGCTTCAGGACTGTCATCAATTGTAAGCGTGAATGAGAAGGTGTTTCCGGCATATTACCGCGCGCTCCTTGGAAATCTGCCCTCGCAGGACAAGCTGCTAGCTCCGCAGAGCTTCCCCGCAAGATGGCAGAGCCTAAAGGACCGGGTAATTTATCCATATCTTGTCGCGGCAACAAATACAGACAACACAAAAGAAAGCGAATCTATAGAATCCTTGCTGAATTCATGGTTAAAACAGTTTGAATAGTGTTATAATAAAGGACATATATGAGCGGATTAACAATTACACAAGAAGAGCTAGACAAAATGATAATGGCAGAGCGAGAATCAAGAAAGAAAGCGGCGGCAGAGAAACCAAAGCTAAAATTCTCCTACAAGGCTGCAAAGGAAGAATTCTCGACAGACAAGTCAGAGCTTGCCCGCCTGCTAAGAGAAAAGCACATTCTGCTCACACAGGAAGAAGTAGACCGTCTTTTTCCGTAAAACCTTAACTAAAATCTCTAAAAAACTTAAAGCGCCAAGCCTTGTCTTCCGAAACTTTAAAAGGGAGAAGGATGGAAGACATGGTTGACTCAATTTCCTTGAACGCCTATTCATACAGCGGGATTGTAAGCGGAAGCTCAGGAAAGCTCTACGTTCCCGTAAGCTCAAATGCTGTCATCTACTCCCATTTTGACCATATCTCAGGCGTGGCTTCATCAGACCCTGATATTGGGGTTTCTGTAAGCAAAATCCAGATACTGAATTCTCTTTTAAACCAGCTCATATCAATGCGGAACGAGCCTAAGACACAGTACGCAGACGACGGATCCCTTAGCGAAGACCAGATGGAAAGCCTTATCCAGAACTACCAGTCGCAGATTCAAGGGGAGATTGAAAAATCCAGGATAAGCGGCTACGGTCTAGCAGGCGTAAAGCCAGAGCCAGGACAGATATTAGACTTTACGGTCTAGCCTAGAACTGATACTTTTTCTCACTGACAGTTCCGGTTGCCTCGTCAACCGTCACAAGACAGTAATAGCCGTTCTTGAACAAGGCCGCAGTGTTTATCTGCGTAAAGTCTCCCAGGTTCCTGTTGAAGTTTGTATGCACGTGCCCGCCGAACATTGCGCTCACATCAGTGCGCTCGAACAAGTCAAGAAGATAATTGCGCTCCGTTGTATCCTCAATTGTCATTACCGGTGTCTGATCGCTATAGAAAGGATAATGAGAGAACACCATCTTAGGATTAGAGTCCGCCTTGAGCAAGCTTTCAAAGTCATCAAGCTGGTCTATTCCAAACGCTCCGTTGCCTGTGTCCACAAAATAATAGCTGAACGGCGTGCTTGATGAATCTGCGCTCAGAGTAAAATAATATGTAGAGCGGTAAGGGTAAACCTTGTCCTCCCAGTCCTTCCAGCCGTTGTTGTAAAGGTCATGGTTTCCGAGAATTGAATATATCATGAAGTCATCAGCCTCGCTCACAACTCCTTTCCTTGCAGCAAGGCTCTGTATAGTTTTGCAGTACGAGTTGAACTTCTTTAGCTCGCTTGCGTGTCCGCCGTCAGCGGTATCACCCAAGTTTATTATAAAGCGCGGAACTTTCTCCTCGTTCTTGTTCTCAAAAAGCAGCTCCAGGACATCAAGGAAATCATCCATCTTGGAGTCCTTTACATCGTTCGCGCCGATATGAATATCCGTGACAACTACAAAGCTGTACTTTCCTTCTGTGGAAGACGGAAGAGAAGGAAGCTCATCGTCCTTGATTTCTATAAATCCATCATAGCGTTCATCAACATCGTCCTCGCCAAAAAGCATTGTATAGAATCCGACGTTGGAGCAAGAACAAAGAAGAAAAGACAGAACAGCAAAAGCAAGCAGTTTTCCTCTAATTTGTGTATGTGTCAAAATGTGTACCTCGCTTTTATATTCCATTCAAACCTGTCAAGATAAGGCGCGACAACAAGCCTGTCCCTCATTCTTATTCCAAGATCAGAGGCAATACGAATACCATTACGGAAATTCCATGCAAGGCCAAATGTATATGTCGGTGTGTAGAAAAGCGGATAGCGGAAAAGCTCGTGTGAGCCGACAGAAGTATAAATCTCCGCGCCAGAGTCAAAGCAATAATCAACTAAAACCAATGCGCTGAATGTAAAATCCCAGATTGCGCCATGATCAAGGCTGTCCACTATAGCGGCCTTGCCCCCGGAGCCGGCTTTCCCGATGACAACCAGCTTGTTAAAAGCTACAAGACGGAATATTGAGTCAAGGTAAAAGTCATGCTCGCTATAAAGGTCGTAGTAACGCTGAAAGTGATAAACCGCACCCGCCCCCAGGTCAATCACAGAAGAGCCAAAGCTCCAGCTTGTATATGGAATAAAATAATCGCCCGCCAGAGTAAAATCAAATATCTTGTCTGAGAACTGAATGGCTGATGCAGCCTCATACCGAAAGTTTCTCTGCATGGTTCTGTCCCGGACACCATAAAGAATATTGAACGGATTGAATTCCCGCTCAACATTCTTCGCCGCGACATAGCCTGTCCCCGCCTCAACAAACTGCCGAGGCAGCTCAAGGCTGAACACCGCAGCACAGCAAAAAAACAAGCTCAAAGCAAAAACTGATTTCTTCATTTCTTTTCCACGGAACGCAAAAAAGACGCAGCCTAGCTCCACAAGAGCCACAGCACCGCCGCCGAAGCCGCAGTTGTTAAAACTGTGAACGTTCCTCCTATTTTAAGCCATTTAGCGAAAGACATTGGATAGCCCTCGTTCTTTACAATTCCCATTGCAACAACATTTGCGCTCGCCCCAAACGGAGTAAGGTTTCCGCCCAGGCAAGAGCCCACAAGAAGCGCAAACATAAAAAGCTCGCCGTTCATGCCAATCTCCGCCGCCATAGTCTGCGCGACAGGAAGCATTACCATTATATAAGGCACGTTGTCCACAAATCCAGAGATAACAATGCTCACAACAAGGATCACCACAAAGCCCAGCAGCTCCGAGCCGCGGCAGAACCGCACTAAGAAGCCGGCAAAATCGCTTAGAAGCCCGACTCCGCTTATTGCGCCGACAACGATAAAAATGCCCATAAGGAAGAATATTGTCTCCCAGTCAAGCTCCTTTATTAAAGTCCAGACCTCAGCCCCTGTCTTTTTCTGTCCCGCCACATACCAGACAATTCCTACAAGGGCAAGAATCACCACAAACAGTCCGGAAGACCTGCTCATTATCACCGGCGGGACAAAAGTCTCCAACAACGGAGCAACAAAAGAAAGAGCCGCAAGTCCTATAATCATCGTAAGCATGAGGAACGCAGGGAAAGGGGAGATTATTTTCTCGCTCTCAACAACGGCCTTTTCCTTGTAGCGGGCAAATAATATATAGAAGAAAATACACCCTGCAAGAAGACCAGCCTGCACGACAAAGAATATAGAAAGCTTGCCGTCATGAATAAAGAAGTCATTGAAGTTGTAGTTTGCGGCCGCGGCAAAAATCATGCTCGGCGGGTCACCTACAAGTGTCGCTGTTCCCTCAAGGTTTGACATCACCGCAAGCCCGATCATGAACATTGTCGGATTCATCTTGAGCTTTTTGCAGAGGCTCAAGGCGATTGGAGCCATCACCAGGACTGTAGCAACATTCTCAACAAAAATAGATATTATTCCTGTCATTGCAAGAATAAGCACAATAGCAACTCCGGTTGAAGGAGAAATCTTTACAAGAAAATCAGCAATCTTGGCAGGCACCTTTGAATATAGGAACAACGCCGCAATGGTCATTGCCCCCACATAAATCATAAGAACATTCCAGTTTATGAGAGAAGTGAACGCATTTGTAAGCGCGAAAATCCTCGATGAGTTATCCGCGCCAAAAATAACACCTGGAAATATAATTCCAAGAACGACACAAAGAACTGCGGCAGCAGTAGTGAACCACACTTTCTTATCCTGAAAAACAATCACAAGCGCATACATAAGAACAGCGATTCCCAGCACTATCCATTTCAGTTCCATAAAACACCTCTAATTCACTCTATCAAAAAAGAGAGAAATGTAAAACCTAAAACTATCTGTAATAAAGAAAAAACCGCGCAAACCCCAGCAGGAAATATTCTTTAAGGCATTATAAATATTCTTTTGTTTTTTACATCTTTTGAAGATACCTATAATTGAATACCCCTTGATAAATCACTATAATTCAAACCGAAAGTTATCTCTAAAAGCCCTTCCTTGAACAGCGTTCGAGATGGCGGCTAGCTTTAGAGGTTTCTAAAAGATTTTTTTAAGGAGATCTTAAATGACAGTTAGTGACATCAAAAACGCCAAGATCAAGTCTTGGATTGAAGAATGTGTCAAGATGTGTGAACCTGACAAGGTTGAGATTTTTGACGGCTCAGATGCTGAATACGACCGTCTTGTAAAGATTTGCGTGGACAACGGCCTTGCTACTCCACTGGCAAAAAAACCACACAGCTATCTTTTCCGCTCAGATCCTTCTGACGTAGCCCGTGTAGAAAAAAGAACTTTTATCGCATCTAAAAAGCAGGAAGATGCGGGTCCTACAAACAACTGGATTGACCCAGTAGAGCTCAAAGCCACAATGAAAGGCCTCTACAAAGGCTGTATGCATGGACGCACAATGTATGTCATCCCGTTCTGCATGGGACCTCTCGGCTCTCCAATCGCAAAATACGGAATTGAGCTTACAGACTCTGAGTACGTTGTTCTCAACATGAAGATTATGACACGCTCAGGCGATCAGGTTTGGAAATATCTTGATGACAGCTTTGTTCCTTGCCTGCACTCAGTAGGAAAGCCTCTTGAGAACGGAGCAAAGGACAACGGCGTATGGGCTTGCGCTCCAGTCGAGCAGAAATACATTTCACAGTTCCCTGAGGAGCACCTTGTCTGGTCTTACGGCTCAGGATACGGCGGAAACGCTCTTCTCGGTAAAAAATGCTTTGCTCTCCGCATCGCATCAGTTATTGCGCGTGAGGAAGGCTGGCTTGCAGAGCACATGCTCATCCTCAAGCTCACAAATCCAGAAGGCGAAGTCAAATACGTTACCGGCGCATTCCCTTCAGCATGTGGAAAGACAAACCTCGCAATGCTTATTCCTACAATCCCTGGCTGGAAAGTTGAGACAGTCGGCGATGACATTGCCTGGATGAAGTTTGGAAAAGACGGCCGTCTTTACGCTATCAACCCTGAGGCTGGATTCTTTGGAGTTGCTCCAGGAACATCAGCTCAGTCAAACAAGAACGCTCTTGAGGCTGCTTCAAAGAACACAATCTTCACAAACTGCGGTCTTACAGAAGACGGCGATGTCTGGTGGGAAGGCATCGGATACGCTCCAGCAGGAAAAGAGATTGTTGACTGGCACGGAAACAAAGTTCCTTGCCCTGCCAACGACAAGAACCCTAAGGACAAGAGCAAGTGCATCGCTCACCCGAATGCCCGCTTTACAGCTCCGGCAAAACAGTGCCCTTGCATCGCTTCTGACTGGGAAGCTCCAGAGGGAGTTCCTATTTCCGCAATCCTCTTTGGAGGACGCCGCCCTTCAACAGTTCCGCTAGTTCACCAGAGCCGTTCTTGGGAGCACGGTGTATTCCTCGGCTCAATCGTAGGATCAGAAATCACAGCGGCATCTACAATCAACGCTGACGAAGTTGGAAAAATCCGCCGCGACCCGTTCGCTATTATTCCGTTCTGCGGATACAACATGGGCGACTACTTCCAGCACTGGATTGATGTCGGCAATGCGGCAAAGGACAAGAACCTCCTTCCAAAAATCTTCTATGTAAACTGGTTCCGCAAGGACGACAACAACAAGGATCTTCCAGGCGGATTCATGTGGCCAGGATACGGAGACAACTCACGCGTTCTTGCCTGGATTTTTGACCGCTGCGACGGTAAAGACAACTATGTTGACACTCCAATCGGATATATGCCGAAAGAGGGCGCAATCAACACAGACGGTCTTGCAGACTACTACAAGAAGACACTTCCGGAAATCACAAAGGTTGATGTTGAGGGATGGAAGAAAGAAGTCAAGGACATCCGCGAGAACCACTATCCAAAGTTTGGAAAGCATCTTCCAAAAGAGCTTTGGTCAATTCTCGACGACCTTGAGGCTCGCTTGAACAAAGCGTAATATTTCCAAGCGTGTACGCTTGAACTCCCGCTGGTATTTTGCCGGCGGGAGTTTTTTTTATCTGGAGAGGGCTCTGTTCACTTGCTGCAAGTCCCGCTTCAGGACGGAGCTTTCTGGATTCTGCTTTAACGCTTCCTCAAGAATAGCTTTTGCCTCTTCATAGTTTCTGCCGTTAAAAAGAGGAACAACCTGGTTATGGACAGAAACCTCATGATATTTAAGCCTGCCGCTTGTTATCATTCTGTCAATTCTGGACTGCATGGCGCTGTCCGCTCCTTCCTTCCTCTCCTCAAAGAAAGAGCGCGCCTCCTCATACTTCCTGTCGTTTGTAAGATTCACAGTCTCGTTATAAAGCACATTGCCATAAGTCCTATGCAGCTCCGCACTGTAGCCAAACTTGTCTGCCACCAGGTCAATATAATCAAGAGCCTCCTCGTTCCGCTGCGACTTGCTGAGCAGCATCGCATAGTTGCAGACAAGCGTATCCAGGTCGCTTTTTGCCGTTCCTGTCTCGCTGTCATTGGTAATGCTCAGGAACTCAAGGCGGCTTATCTCCAGAGGAATAGCAGTCTCGTAATCCTCCGCGTCATTCAAGTCGCTTGCGACATTTTTCCCTGTCAAAGTCGCCATCGCCCTTGCGCTTATCTCGCGTCTCCCCGAGTAATATCTTCTAGGCACAACAGCATATCTTCTGCTGTTCTCCGTGCCTCCCACAGCTTTCTTTACGCCAGGGTTAAATCCATAGGGGTTTGTTGTCTCAACATCAATCTTCTGCCCGTCAATATAAACAGTGCAGAAAGCATGGACAGTTGTCTCCTGCCCCCGCGCGTCTATCCCAAGACTTGTCGCAAGCGCAAGATAAAGGACGCTGGCTGTAACACAGTTATACTCTCCGGTAAGCAGAGTTGTGTTGAGCCTTGTGATGTCTGCCTTGTATCTATCTAGGACAGACTCATACATAAGAGCAAGTATTTTCTCCGCAGCCTCCATCTTAGGCAAGAAGGCAAGCTGCTCCTGCGCAGATTTCTCCAGGGCCGCATACTTCTCAAGACATTGCCTCTCCTCATCGCTTCCTAGCGGACAAAGAGAATACTCTATGGCTGTCTGGACAATCTGCATAGATGTCATTTCTGCCGTTGCGCTCTGGCCAAGGCCTGTTAAGATTGATGGCTCCAGGGATGGAGCAGAAAACAGCTCTGCCACGCAAAAGGTTAGCAGACCAAAAGAAAGAAAAAGAGCTTTATTTCTCATGAGTCAAGAACGGCAGACCGTCTTATCCCCAGCGTGACTTTCTCGCCCGGATAAGGTTCTGTTTCTTGAGTAGGAAGGTCTGCCGTGATAACAGTGCTGTTCCCGTCAAGAAGCCTGATTTTATACCTTGTCATCTGTCCAAGAAAAGATGCAGAGAGAACCGTTCCTTTAAGGACATGGCTCCCCGTCTCAGCGCCGGCTCCCTGCAAGAAAAGCCATTCAGGGCGCACAGCCATCTTCTTGCCGTCAGTAACAAGAATATTTGCCCGCCCCACCGCATCAGCGACAAACTCGTTTGCAGGCTCATAATAAATCTGCCTCGGAGTTCCGGCTTGCTGCAGTTTTCCGTGGTTTATGACAGCTATTGAATCCGAAAGAGAAAGGGCTTCCTCCTGATCGTGGGTCACATAAAGAGTAGTAATCTTAAACTGGCTCTGGATTTCCTTCAGCTCCTCCCTCACCTGTGAGCGGAGCTTTGTGTCCAGAGAAGAAAGAGGCTCGTCCATAAGGAGAAGCTTAGGCTCAAGGACAATCGCCCTTCCAAGAGCGACTCTCTGCTGCTGTCCGCCGGAAAGCTCATGGGGGAACCTCTCCAGAAGATTCGCTATTCCCAGAATCCTTGCTGTCTTATGGATTTTTGCAAGATTCTCCTTCTTGCTCCTCTTAAACTTTATCTCAAGTCCGTATAGGAGATTGTCCTGCACGCAAAGATGCGGAAACAGGGCATAATCCTGAAAAACCATCCCGACATTCCGCTTCTCTGCAGGAACAAGCGACTGGTCTTCCCCGTCTATAAGAATCTGCCCGCTGTCCGGCGCAAGAAAGCCAGAGACAAGGCGAAGCAAAGTTGTCTTGCCACAGCCGGAAGGCCCTAGAAGAGTGGTAAAGCTTCCTTTCTGAACTTCAAGAGAAAAATCACGGATTGCGCGGTTTTTCCCAAAGCTGAATGAGACGTTTTTGAATGTCAGGCTTGCAAGACTACTGCTCATAGATTTTTGCATCAAACCGGCGGAAAGCCAGCCTAAGCATAGAAAGTATTATAAAGGTTATGGCGGTTAAAGCAAGCGCAAGAGCGGCGGATTTTCCCCAGTCCCCCTGCTCCGCAAGATTAAGAATCTTGATAGAAGCAAGGCTCGTGTTAAAGCTTACAAGGAAAATCACAGAGCTCAAAGTTCCAACACCGCGCGCAAAGTCATAGGTCAGAGCGCCGGAAAGACCGCCCGCGCTGAGAGGAAGCACAACGCTGAAAAGAACTTTCAGCCTGCCCGCCCCCAAAGAGCGCGCCGCCTCGTCAAGGCTCATCTTGAGGCGGCTGAATGTGGATGAGCATATTCTGTAGCTGAACGGAAGATAGCTTACCGCCATTGCAATCACAATCAAGAATGCGCTCCACTCAAAGCGGATTGTGTTTGCCATATAAGCAAGAGCAAGACCGAACAAAGTTCCTGGAATAGCGGAAGGCAGCTGGCATACAGCGTCAAGTCCGCTTGAAAAGGGTGTCTTTGTCCTATGCGTGATATACGCGGTAAGAGCCGCTATAAGCGTTGCGATAAGCGCGGCTAAAAAAGCAAAAACAACAGAATTAACAAGGCTCTTTCTAAACGTGAGCACAGCTTTTATATGGTCAAGAGTAAAGCTTGTGTTTACTCCCCAAAGCTTCTGGAAAGCGCCCGCAACAACCGCAATCACCTGCGCCGCAATCAGAATAGCAAAGAACGAACAGAATACTGTAAGAGCTATATTTGCTCCCCTGCTTGTAAATTCTCCGGCGATATATGAAGACGCAGTGCCGGATGAGAAGCGACCGCCGACAGTAGCAATCTTCTGGGAGTTGGAGCGAAGAAGAGCATTCTGGCCAACAAAAAGCAGGACAGACGGAACCAATAGGGCAAGCCCCATCGCGGCGCTTGTTCCAGTATTAAGCCAGCCGGTAAGCTGAGTATAGATTTCCACCGCAAGCACACTGAACCGGCCTCCGACAATAAGAGGATTTCCAAAGTCACTCAATACGCTCACAGCTATAAAAAGCGCGGATGATGCAATGCCGGCAGAGCTTAGAGGCAGAGTAAGAGAAGAAAAAACTTTCCATCGCCCTGCTCCCATACCGCGGGCCGCCTGCTCTATGGAAGGATTTATGCCCATCAATGACTGGCAGCATATAAGGTAGGCAAGAGGAAAGAAGCACAGCACCTGGCTTAAAAGCAGCCCCCAGAATCCATAGAGGCTTATATCAAGGCCTAGAAGAGTTTTTGTAATGAATCCCTGCCGCCCGAACAAAAGTATAAAGGAAAGACCTCCGACAAAAGGAGGCGTAATCAAATGCAGGACAGGAAGAACAGCAAACAGTCTTTTTAATGGAAGCGAGCCGCGCACGACAGCGTATGCATAGATATAACCGGCAATGACAGAAATAAGCGTTGAGCAGACACATTCAAGGGCAGTATTTCGGAGAATTATATAGAAGCGTCTTTGAGAAAAAAGATGCGCAAAGTCAGAGCCTTTTGCCGAAAAAAGCACAAACAGGACAGGGAAGATTATAAAAATAGCAAAAAAAATCCACAGGGCAAGGCAAAGCAAGAAATTGCCTTTTCTCGCCCTCAGCATCTGTGTAACCTTGTTCAATTATATCTGCCCTGCAGCCTAATTCAGCTTAGCCCACTGCGCCAAGACCTCATCTTTTTGCTCAGCGGCCTTCGCGCTGTCATAGGCAATTAAATCAACATCGTCGATTCTTGTCGCACCCTCAATCACAAAGGCGCTTGGATTTACAGGAACAGTAAAATCTATAGAAGTCATAAGCTCCTGAGCCTCTATGCCCAGTATAAAGTCAACAAACAGTCTTGCGTTCTCAGGGTTCTTCGCGTTCTTGAGCACAGATACACAGTCAACATCGCCGGCAGTCTGCGGCGGAGAAATAGCCACAATGTCAAAGCCTTGAGAGCGGTATTTTACAAGCGCGTGAAGATAGGCAACTCCAAGCGCATACTCTCCTGTTCCGACAAGCTTAGGAGGCGCGCTGCCGCTGTCCGGAAACTGCCCTACAAGCTGGCTCAGCCGTCTTAGATAGTCCCAGCCCTTGTCCCATCCAAGCCGCTGGAGCTGGTTCTGGACAAAAAGATATGCCGTAGAGGAGCTTGACGGATTTGTCATTACAATCTCATCCTTAAAAAGCGGGTTCGCAAGCTCATCCCAGGTCTTAGGGTATTCAGCACCAGGAAACTTCTCCGCAAAGCGCTTTGCATTTACCCCTATGCCGAGGGAAAGAACACAGAATCCAGTCCAGGTTCCATCGCTAGACTTAGCATAAGAAGGCAGGCTTGAGGCAATCTCCGGCACATAGACATCAAGAGCGCCCGCCTTGCTCGCCTGTATATGGTAAGAAGAGCCTCCACCCAGAAGAACATCAGCCTTAGGGTCGTCTTTCTCCGCAATAACGCGGTTCACAAGCTCGCCGGTTGTCGCGCGCAGATAGTTCACTTTTATTCCAGTTTTATTTGTAAAAAGCTCGCACAGAGCGGCCGTCTCCTCGTCATGGATAATTGAATATACATTAAGCTCCTGGTTCTTGTCCTTGCATCCGGCAAGGAGCAGACCAAATATAACAGCCACGGAAAAAACAGAAAGAAATCTTTTCATAAATCCCTCCCATAAAAAGTCAAGACTACCTAGTAATATAGTATGATTACACAGATTATTCAAG
>CAZURC010000063.1:0-12233 GCA_964623405.1 uncultured Treponema sp. | reverse complement strand
TATAACGACGGACACGATAGATAACGGGGAAGAAAGCACTGTTGAATACTACGGCGCGCTCTTGACTTCTCTTGCCTGGGGAAACTTATATCAGAATATACGGTTTGGCGCGGGGGCATCGGCTGGAAGCGCGGAGAATCCCTTGCAGACAGCGATAAGTGTTGAGGGCGCGGCCGTGTTTGCAAACGGCGAGGGAAACAGCATATATCTGAGCGGAAGCAACTCGTTTACAGGGGCTGTGACGCTGGGAGAGACCGGCGCGCAGGCAGGCTCTCGCCCGCAGGCGGGAAATATATATCTTTCTGGCGCGAACACTTTTACCGGAGGAGTTGAGATAGCTTTTGCCGGTTCTGTCGCGCTTGAGTCACAAAGCGCGTTTGTTATAGCGGACGGAGCTAGCTCTGACAGTCTTTCTGTTACGGACACTGGCACTGTTACTCTTGCAGGAAGTGTGACGACAACTGGGGCGCAGAGCTACAGCGCGCCGCTTGATATAAAAGGAAATCTCTCTGGCTCAGAGCTTTTGTTTAACGGAGCTGTAAGCGTGAGCGCAGTGGCAAAGCTTAGCGCGGCGAGCGGAGGGGTGAGCTTTGCGGACGCTGTATCTCTTGGCGCAGACATGAGCGTAGAGGCGGCGGGAGGCGTAAAGTTTGCTGGCACGGTGGACTCTGCCTCTCTGGACGTGGCGAGCGCATTGAGCATTACAGGCACGTCCTCTGATGCAGAGTTTGGCGGAGAGGCAGGCGGAAACTATAGACTTGGCGCTTTGTCTGTGGAAGGAGACGCGGTGTTCGGAGGAAATGTGTCGGCGGCTTCGGTCTATGTGGGCGGAACTTCGTCATTCACGGCAGAAAGCCAGAGCGTAACTGCATCTGGCGCGCAGAGCTATAAGGGCTCCTTAGCCTCTTTCACTTCTCTCTCTCTTTCTGGAAAAACCGTCGAGCTTAACGGAATGGGCTCTTCTTCAAATTCATCTGCGGCAGGCTCTGTAAGCATAAGCGCGGAGGACGCGATCAGCTTGTATATCGCGGACTACATGACTTCTGGAAGCCAGTCTTACTCATGTCCAGGCGGCGTGCGTGTCCTTAACGGCTCTGTCACGAGCGGAGCCTGGAGCGCGGGGGAAAATGAGATAACACTAGAGGACACGGACTTGTTCCTTGACAGCCTGAGGAGCACGATCACGGTCTCTTCCGCTCTGTCTGCGGCAAACGTATATCTTTACAGCGGAACTCTCGCAGTTTCCAGCACAGCGGCGGTTTCTTCTTTGGGAGACTTTGCTGTCTGGGGCTCGTCTTATTCTGCGGACGACCCGCGCTACAGCGGCACAGACACACGCTTTGCGTTCTATGAGGACTCGTCTAATCCTCTCTCTTATACAGCGTCTTCCAGCTATGGAGGGGAGGTCTCGGCTTCGGGCGCGCAGATTTCTGTAAGCGGAAGCTTCTATGCGAACGGCGCGGACTTGAGCGGATTTAATCTGATTATTCCGGACAACTCAAGCTCAAGCCCTGTCTTTAACGCGTCCTCTTCCGCCACGCAGGGACAGTGGGGCTTGCCTTACGCTGTGGCGTTCAATTCAACTATAACAAACGTCTCTGTCTCTTCCTTGTCTTCTTCCGGTGTCTCCTATCTTGCGGCCGGCTCTGGCATGACACAGAACTGCACGGATGGAGGGGGAAACTCTAATGTCCAGTTCAACGTTCCTAAGATTGCAAAGGCGTATACTGTCTATGATGATGTTATCTATGTTGAATTTGACATGACTCTTGAGAACTCAAACGGCGAGATTTCATCTAATATTGCGCTTGCCGCAAGCTCTCTTGAGAACGGCGGCATCTGGGTTTCTTCCTGCGGTGTTAAGATTTCAGGAGCTTACTCGGACAGCGACTGCACGGTCTCTCTTTCTTCTTCTAGCGGGGATGTTTCTTCTTTCTATCTAAAGTCTCTGGAAACCTGGAACACAGACGCTACAGGCTCTTCTTCCGGCTCAGAAAAATCAACGGACCGTTCCGGCGAGCACAGAACGCTTACGGCCGACCTTAGCTTTCTTGAGGGGCTTTTTACTGCGGCGCAGGGGCATACAATGTGCCGCGGCTATGGAGCTGGACTTGAGCAAGGAGAGAGCGCGGCTGTATTCTCGGATGTGGAGGACCAGGCAAGCCCTGTCCTTGTCGGAGTATACACGGGGCAGGAGACCCACAGCGCGGGAAAAGCGTCTGAGCAGAGCACTCACGATGCGCACAACTTTATTGAGTTCAGATACTCGGAGGCGGTTGATATAGGAAGCCTTGAAAGCGGTGCGGGCGGCTTGAATATACGCGCAACCTCTTCTCTGGGCGGGATAAGCGGAGATGGAACAGAGGACGGAGACGGCCTTGTCTTTGCGGGGCTTGGCTCTGTTTC
This sequence comes from uncultured Treponema sp., assembly GCA_964623405.1. Lineage (GTDB taxonomy): Bacteria > Spirochaetota > Spirochaetia > Treponematales > Treponemataceae > Treponema_D. Next base: position 9,827 of record CAZURC010000063.1, on the reverse strand, counting down.
TTCGGGTGTGCTTGATTCATTCTCAAAAGTTGATACATCTTCTCCTCATTCTCTCTACAGGAAGTTCAGCGTAAAGGCGGGCGAGGATGAGGCGGCGCAGAGCCACAGCATACGTGTGTCTATCGCAGGCTATGTGGAGGGAACCGTATCTTTTACAGATCCGCGGAATCCTAGTCAGGACGGGGAATATAACAACTGGATTGGCTGCATAAGGGAAGCAAGGACTCCTTCAGGGACTGTCTCGCCTGCTGGAAACAGCGGAATAAAAGACCTGGCAGGAAATGCGCTTGATGCGGCAGGGACAGAAAGCCACCCGCTGCCGGAGCTTTCTGTGCGGACAGGCTCTGATGAGGACGGCGACGGAATTGAAGACCCAGGACTGCTTTACGGCGAGTGGGATGTTCTCCCGCCGGTTGTCGCTCCTTTTGTGGAAAACTACGGGGAGTGGACTAGCTGGGCTAATTCTGATGATGAGGGATACTCAGAGATTATAGGAACTGCCTACTCAGCATCGGACACAAGCCTTAGAAACCTGGAAATACATCTTCTTGACAACAGCAAGACGCAGGCTCAGAAATGGAGCGCATGGTGGAAGACAAAGGAGGGCTGGAACAATCTTCTTTCTGCCGATACTCCTCTGGAGGATGAGAGGCTTCCGGAGACGCGCGGAGGGGCAAGGCCTTTTATCGGCTCAGACGGAAAGGAGACTTCATCTTCTCTTACATCCGGGGGAATAAGGCTCTGCTCGCTTGAGGGCGGAATATCATCATTCTCCTATAGGACTGTGATTGAGAATACAAGGTCAAATGAGAAGTCCTTTGAGGAAGGCTCTGATATTTATCAGGTGGTGTATGGAGGAATCTACCGCAAGAAGACAAACCCAGAGACAAGCGCGGATGGCCTTTATCTAAGGCTTCCTCTCCCGGAAAGCTCTATTCCTGTGCGCACAAGCTTTGTCCTAAGCTACAACCCTGCCGGAAGCTATATAACGGATCTCGCAGGCAATCTTCTGTCGTCATCGTACAGCGCAAAGACGGATTTCTCTTCTATAGAAATCACTCCGCCTGCTGTGTCCATGACGCTTGCTCCTGTGGGAGAGAACAAAATCTATGCGGTGTTCACAAAGGAGCTTGCCTATAACTCTGTCACGCTTAGCCAGCTTGACGCAACGTCTCTTTCTGCGGCTCTGGAGGAGATAAAGGACAGCTTTGTCATTGTTCCGGCGGGCTCCGGCTCTGGCGCTACAGAAAGCTCTATAGAAATCACTGCCTGCGAGTATGTGTCATCTTCATCTGACTACACGGCGCTCTTGTTCACGCTTGGAAGGAGCGTGACGCTAAGCGATGTTGAAAGCTACTGGCTGCGCAATATAGGACACTACACAGGAGGAACGCTGGACTCTGCTACGGATTTAGCGGGATTCAATGTGGCGGACACAAAAATATCGGATTATCTTGGAAACTTTATGGAGCAGTATTCGGGGCACACGCTGAGCGACTTTGCGCTTAATGTGGCGGAGCCTGTCTACGCATACTCGGACTCTTCCTTTGGCGGCGGCTGGAGCGAGGATGAGATTTATGGAACTCAATCCGGCTCTTCCTCATCATCAAATTCTGTCCACGACTTTACAGGCGGGCAGGGAAACAGCAATAAGATTACAGGCGGAAGCGACATAATTATCCAGGTGAGCATAACGGGAGGGCAGGACTCTTCCGGACAGGACATTGCCGTTGACAACAGGGTATTTGACCTTGTTCCTTCTGTAAAGTCCGCGCTCACTGATGACATGGTGAGCGACAGGATAAACACGCTCTTAGGCAAAAGCTGGAGGGTCTGGCTGCCTACTTCTCTTGAGAGCCTTGCGACTAGGGCGAATACCAGCGCGCTCAATGCTGTCTCTGACCCTGTGAATGCGGACAGCGGAAAAGGCTTCTTGTGGAACTACACGCTTTCGGACAGTGAGTATGGCTTTGCAAGCGGAGAGGAAGTGCAGTTTGTGTTCAAGGTGGCGGATCTGGACGGAAACGCGGTCATGATAGACCATGATGCTGACGGCTGGGGCGGGGCGACAAGCGCGACGGCTAAGGTTCCTCTCTACGCTCTTTCCATGCCGCTTTCGCGTATACAGGCTGGAGACTTCTCGTTTGTTGACCTGTGGTCTTTTGGCCTCAAGAACATACAGAAGCAGCGCGGCGGTGTTACAATTCTTAACAATGTTATTGATGTGGGAACGCGCGAGCAGACACTGATAGAAGTTGATATGCCGGAGGCAGGAAACCTTAATGTATTTGTGATGACGCTGGATGGAAATATTGTGAAGCGTCTTGCGCATGGGCGGGCTGCGGCAGGCACCCATTATTACCGTTGGAACGGCACGAACAACGCCGGAAAGACAGTCGCCCGCGGGCTGTATTTTGTCCGTGTGTCCGGACCAGGAATAGACGAGACGAGAAAAGTCCTGTGTGTTAAGAACTAGCTTCTGAGGCTGTCTAAAAAGAATTGTCATGCTGAATTTATTTCAGCATCTACAGTATATAGATTCTGAAACAAGTTCAGAATGACACTATGATTTGAACGTGATGGACAGCCAACTTTTTCCTTGACCATAGCTTTTTAATTGTTCATAATCTTACCCGATGCCTAAGAATCTGCGAAAGCATATCCGGTACAACGACTTCGGCCGCGCTGAGTGCGCAGAAATCTGCCCTGTGGCAGGTGTCCTTGACGACATAAGCCTGACCGGCTGCAAGATACATTATGATACTCCTATTTCCCTGGACATGGAAAACGACTATGAGATTCATCTAAGGCTCTCGCGTATTCCATCCGGCTCTCTCTCCTTGATTTGCCATCCGCAGTGGCAGAGGCAGAACGAGGACGGCTCCACAGAGGCGGGATTTGTCTTTCTCCATTCTCCTGACACCCAGGCTCTGGAGTCATATATACAGCAGAGGGAAGATGAGAACGTGTCGGAGGAGCTGGACTCGGTTCTTCCAAAAGAGGAAAAATGCCAGTTCGTTTGACAAAGCTTCCCGGAGCCGCTTTTCTGCCTTTCCCTGAAATGAAGAATCTTCTCGTCTCTGAGCTTGCACAGCGCTTTGGCTTTGGAAGAATGATTCCCGCTGCGACTATAAGCGGAGAGGCGTTTGTAAAGGAGAAAAGCTGCTGGTATGGAGACTTGCTCTATGCTCCTCAAAAGACTGACGGAGTTCCATACTGGGCTTCTGCTGTAATGGAGGAGCCTTTTCTCTTGAGCTTTGGCTCTATCGGGGAGGCGGCAAGGGCTCTTAAGGAAATCCAGAGGAACTGGGCTCCGTACAGCTACCAGCTTTTCCGCCGCGCGTCTCTTATACAGGACAAGCTTCCATACATCAATTTAAAGCCGCGCAGCTTCTTTAAGGAAGACAAGGAGACTCTACGGAAACAGTTTGCCGCTGAGATTCCTTCCTCTCCAATGGGGCTTTATACTCTTATTGATGAGAATACGATTATCGCGAGCGCGAAGACCTCCAGTCCTCTTCCCGCCGGTTTGCTTGCCTTTGTGGAGGACCATGAGAATCCTCCTAGCCGCGCGTACCTGAAGATACAGGAGAGTCTTGCCCTTGCGCATTGCTTTCTTGGGGCGGATATTCCTAGTGAAGGAAGCCGCTGCTTTGAGGCCGGAGCCTGCCCTGGCGGGTGGACCTGGGTACTGAGGCAGCTTGGAGCCGATGTCCTTGCTGTTGACAGGTCTCCTCTTGCGCCTTCCCTTATGGAAGATCCTCATGTTGAGTTTATTGCGCATGACGCTTTTACTCTGACCACAGAGGAAGTGTGCGTAAAAATGGGGGCAGAAAAGCTTGACTGGGTTCTAAGCGATGTAATCTGCTATCCGCAAAGGCTCTTTGACTGGGTGACTATGTGGCTTGATAGCGGGCGTGCAAGAAACATGATATGCACAATAAAAATGCAGGGAGCCGTTGACTGGCCGCTTGTGCAGAAGTTTGCAGATATTCCAGGAAGCAAGGTTATGCATCTTCACTATAACAAGCATGAGCTTACCTGGATGTACAGAGAAGATGCGGCTAGATAGCTTGAATGGTAAGTTCTTCTGCAAGCACTAAAAATGCACGTAGGCAAGGTTCCGTTTTGAAAAACAATCTGCACAAGCGTAGCGCGGAAGCCGTTTTTCAAAACGGGTTCTTGCCGAGAGTGCATTTTTAGTGCTTTTTTGAAAAGAAATTAAGGCTAGATAGCGCGGATGTCGTAAGGTGTCTCCTGGTAGACGTAGTAGTTTAGCCAGTTGCTGAAAAAAAGATGCGCTGTGCTTCTCCAGCTGTTCAAAGGCTTTCTTGATGTGTCGTCTTCAGGAAAATAGTTCCGTGGAATATTTATATCAAGCCCCTTGTTCTTGTCCCGCCAGTATTCTTTGGATAAAGTCTCTGTGTCATACTCAAGATGTCCCATCATAAAGATGGAGCGGTTGTCGCCGGACTTGCACAAAGTTATCTCGTTCTCCTCGCTTTCCGCAAGGACCTTTAAGTCATTTATCCTTATTATTGAATTGCGGCTTACGGTTGTGTGGCGGCTTGTAGGAACAGGAAATACATCGTCAAATCCTCTAAGGAGAGGCTCGTTCTGCGTTGTCCTGTGGTTTGGAATAATTCCAAACGCTTTTCTGTCAAGAGGAACTTTCTTGATTCCATAGTTATGGTAGAGTCCTGCCTGCGCCCCCCAGCATATAAAAAGCGTGCTGAAGACATTGCTTTTCGCATAGTCCATTATGTCGCATAGCTCGCTCCAGTAGTCAACATCCTCAAAGGGCATTTGCTCTACCGGCGCGCCTGTTACTATAAGTCCGTCATACTTATTCCTGAAAATCTCGCTTGAGGGAATATAGAATCTCTCAAGATGCTCCTCGCTTACATGGGTAGCCTCGTGGTTTTCCATACGGACAAGTGATATGTCAATCTGGAGCGGGGTGTTTCCCAATAGCCTGAGAAGCTGTGTCTCTGTCGTCTCTTTTGTGGGCATTAAGTTTACAATCGCGATTTTGAGAGGACGGATGTCCTGCGTGGAGGCGCGTTTCTCCGTCATTACGAATATGTTTTCTTTTTCCAGCACAGCTCGCGCCGGCAAGTCGCTTTGTATTCTTATAGGCATAGGTAAAAGTGTAGCAGATTCTTCTGCTTTTTACTATAATCTAAGACTGTTATGGCAAATGGACGTAAGGCAGCGGTCAAGAAACTTAGAAATCTTTTTTTCTCGTTAAAGTCAAATGTCAAGGATTTCCGCGCGAGAATGGAAAACACGTTCTCTAGCCCTTTGCTGCCGAACGATGTTGAGTGCGCTGAGCGCAGCTTTGCGGGCATCCCTTGCGATGTGCTTTCACCTGAGCTTTACAGCTTTAAGAGAGTGATTTTGTATATACACGGAGGATGCTTTATAGGCGGCTCAAGGAAAGCATACAGGCCGTTTGTGTCGTCCTTAGCCTTTGCAATCTCCGCGCGCGCAGTTGTCCCTGAATTCCGTCTTGCTCCGACACATGCCTATCCTGCCTCTGTGGAGGATGTGCAGAGTGTATTCCGCGCCTTGTATACCGAGGAGCTGATTGCAAATTCCCTTGACAGCGGCGGAGATGTCCAGCAGTCGCGGCCTGAGATTATTATTGCGGCGGACGGATCGGGAGCCTCTATCGCCATGGCTCTTGTGCTGGGGCTTGAGAGAAGATTCCGCTCCTCTATAAAGAAGATTATTCTGTTCAGTCCCTGGCTTGATGTCTCCTCAGACTCAAGAAAATTTACGGACAAGAGGCAGTGCGATGAGCTTTATTCCGGAGAGGCGATGCGGCGCGCGGCGGAGCTTTATACTTTCCAGAACAACAGAAATATTCCGGAAGTCTCTATACTAAAAGCGACAGAAAAGCAGCTGGAGGGCTTCCCGCCGGTATATATCCAGACAGGAGATGATGACTTTCTGCTTGATGACGATGAGAGCTTTGAGCGCAAGCTGATGGAGGCAGGAGGCGAGTGCGCGCTGGATGTTTGGCCTGGTATGCCTGCTATGTTTGAGCTTGCGGATGAGTATTTTGAGGAAGCGCACCTGGCTGTAGACAAGATAGGCCGTCTTTTTACTATGCGCAAGGTAGACAAGAGCGACAGCCAGACAGAAATTCAGCTTGAGCTGGAGCGCAAAGAAAGAAATGGGGTGTAAGAAAAATGGAACTGGTTTGCCCTGCGGGAAATGTAGAGAAGCTTTCCTACGCATATAACTATGGAGCTGACACCGCTTATATCGGATTAAAGAAGTTCTCTCTCCGTGTGAAGGCGGATAATTTCTATGAGGATGAGTACAACAAGGTTATCGCGCTAAAGAAGCAGTTTCCTGGCAAGAGGCTTTTCTGCGCCCTGAATATCGCTTTTCATAACCAGGACATAAAAGCGTTCCTGGATAATCTTGATTACTTTAAGCAGTATCCGATAGATGCGTTCATTGTGCAGGATTTGGGAATGGTTGAGATACTGCAGAAGAATTTTCCGGAGGCTCATCTTCACCTTTCTACACAGGCGAGCTGCATAAACAAGAACGCGGTAAGAATGTATCAGAAACTCGGATTTAAGCGCGTTGTCCTGGGGCGTGAGACTAGCCTTAAGGAAATCCGTGAGATAAAGGATGCGAACCCTGACATGGAGCTTGAGTGCTTTGCCCACGGCGCAATGTGCATAGCTTATTCCGGCCGGTGCCTTATGAGCGCATATCTTACGGGGCGGAGCGCGCAGTCTGGCTTTTGCTCCCAGCCTTGCAGATGGGACTATGACATAGGAATAAGAAACGCAAAGATAGAAACAGAAAACGGAGATGTGAGCCTTTTGGACGCGGTGTCCGCGCTGGATGGAGACAATGGGGCTAGCGGGCCTCTTACACGCGCGCAGGCAAAGGCTCTTGCACAGAGCGGATGCCTGGTGCTCCAGGAGCACAAGAGGCCTGGCGAGTATTTTCCTGTTTTTGAGGGCGATAACTTTACAGCCGTGCTTTCCTCTAAGGACCTGCGCATGATTGACCATCTTGCCGATATGAAGGCGGCCGGAGTGGACGCTGTAAAAGTTGAAGGCAGGATGAAGTCTATCTATTATGTGGCTATGGTGACCCGCGCCTACAGAAAAGCTCTTGATGCGCTGGACGGAAAGATAAGCGCGGAGGAAGCCGCTCCATTCATAGCCAGTCTGGACGAGGTTCCGCACCGCGAGTGCACAACGGGATTCTACTACAGCCGCGCACATGCCGATGAGACAACTGTCGGCTCAAGCGACAGCCCGTACGAGCTTGCGGGAACAGTTGAAAAAGAGATTTCTGGAAAAGAGCTTGAGACTGTGTTTATGAACGGGCAGGCGATGGAGCAGGCGCGCCTTGAGGGGCTTGAGAAAATGGATCCGCGCATGAGAGAAGCGGTTGAGAAGGACGAGGCTCTGCATCCTGAGAAAGTTCCCCATGCGCTCAAGAAGATTGAGGGATTTCATCTTTACCATTACAACTCGCTCAATAAGACAGACAAAGGGACAGAGCTTGAGCTCGTAAGCCCGGACGTGCTTTCTAAAAAGCTCCCCGGAGAGAAATACCTATTTGTGAATCCTAAGAACGGTCTTCTGCTTGACTGGGTAAATCCTGACCACGACTGCGCGATATATACAGATGAGCCGATAGCGGAGGGAACTCTTGTCCGCACTAAGGATGAGGACTATGTTGAGGGTGTAATCAGAAATACCGGAAGATAGGAGCTAGGCTTTTGCTTTTTCTGCCTTAAAGGTTCTTGTTTCCCACTCTACGTCAACCATACGGTGCTCAATATTCTCTATTCTCTGGAATGTAAGGCAATCCGCACGGTGAACCATTATCTCGTTGCGTGAGCTTGAGTATCCGACAATCACATCTCCTGGCTTCGGGTTGCAGCATCCTGCCAGGCGGTAAGCCACATTCTTCATTCCGTTGACTTTTACTGTTCCTGTGTAGCGCTCATCAAGCCTTTGAGCCTGGGCTTTCTCAAGATTTACAGTTCTCTTGATTTTGCGCTTTTCTTCCTGGACAGCTTTCGCATGATCGTTGCGCGCCGCAGTTTCCGCCGCTTTTTGCGCTTCCGCCGCCTTGTCTATGAAGGTAGGATCGTTCGCGACAAGCCAGCTGTGGATTCTTGAACGCGCCTTTGACGTGTGGACAGAGTTTAGCTGGCTTTCTGTCGGATGAGCCTGCGGGTTTGTGAGCACTTCTACAATCTGCGTGTTCTTGAGCGGCTGCGTGAGAGGAATGATTTTGCCGTCAGCTTTTGCGCCTACAATCTTTTCCCCGACTTTTGAGTGCACGTGGTAGGCAAAGTCAATCGCATTGCTGCCGGCAGGAAGATGCACAACATCGCCCTTTGGTGTGAACACAAAGATCTCATCAGAAAGAAGCTCGCCTTTTAGCTCCGCAAAGAACTTCTCGTCAGACATCTTCTCATCTTTTAGGCTTTGAAGCTGGTTAAAGATTCCGAGGTTGCTAACATCAACCTTGTCATGGTTTGTTCCTTTCTTGTAGAGCCAGTGGCTCGCGACTCCGTGCTCCGCCTGCTCGTGCATTTCCTGTGTGCGTATCTGAATCTCAAGAGGCCGTCCCTCGCAGATAACGGTTGTGTGCAGCGACTGGTATCCGTTGGCTTTTGGCATTGCGATGTAGTCCTTGAACCTGCCTTCCATAGGCTTCCAGAGTCCATGCACAATTCCGACCAGTGTGTAGCACTCGGCGTTTGTCTGGCATATTACACGCAGCGCAAGCAGATCGTACAGCTGTGAGGCGGGGACGTTGCGCTTCTGCATTTTCTTATAGATAGAATAGAAGTGCTTTGCGCGGCTGGAGACAGATACCTTTATGCCGGCCTTTTCCGCCGCCTTGTATATCGCCTGCACAGCTTTCTCAAGATAGCTTGCGCGCTCTCCCTGCTTCTGGTTTACAATCGCCTTAATCTGCTGGAATACATCAGGATTTGAGTATTTGAGGCTCAGATCCTCAAGCTCATTCTTTATGGACTGCATTCCTAGCCTGTCAGCGAGAGGCGCCCAGATGTCTATTACTTCCGCCGCGACAAGACGCTGCTTTTTCTCTTCTATTGACTTGAGGTTCCGCATACGGTCAAGACGGTCGGCAAGCTTTACGAGAATTACGCGAACGTCATCAATCATTGCGAACAGCATCTTGCGTATATTGTCCGCCTGCTGGATTGAGGTGGCGTTGATTTTCATTCCCGTAATTCTGGAGGTGTCATAGACAATACGCGCAATTACGGGTCCGAACTTTGACTCAACTTCCTGCTGGCTAACTCCGTCTATCTCGTAGATTGAGTGAAGAAGCCCGCAGACAATGCATTCGCCGTCCATCTTTGACTCAGCCAGGATGGAAGCGACTCTCATCGGGTGGAGATGGTAAGGCTTGCCGCAGGAGCGGGTAAGGGTGCTTGTCTTCTGGCAGAGAAAGTCCCAGGCTCTTGAGAATCTGTCTCTTTCCGCCTGTGTGTAGTTGTCTCCGAATGTAGAAAAAAACTGTTCCAGCAATGTATCTTTGTCAAACACTGTATTGTTTGTAATAATGTCGAACGACATAGGTCTTCTCCAGGTGCTAGCCTTGCGGCTAGGAAGAATGATAGCACAATTTATTGCAATCATAAAGATAAGCATTTTCTTATTTTTGTTTTATTTGTTGGTAAGGAAAAGAATAATAAAAAGTGATAGTATAATAATAGTTTTAAGTGCATAACATAATCAGAGAAAATAAAAATGCACGTAGGCAAGGTTCCGCTTTGAAAAACAATCTGCACAAGCGAA
>CAZURC010000062.1:0-12418 GCA_964623405.1 uncultured Treponema sp. | reverse complement strand
CGTCTATAAATTATGAATTTGTAATATGTATTCCGCTTATAACTGAGCCGATTATAGACTATGATTCAACTATGCTTCGTAAGTGATTTTTTTTCCTGTCGCAGGATTTATAAATTCAATTCTGTATGCTTCAAACTCCATTGTCTCATTTTCTCTTGCGCTTGGGTTATACTGGAGATCGCCTTTTATCGGATAACCGCAATATGCAAGGTGAGCGCGCACTTGGTGTCTATATCCTTCCGCTATGCTGCAGATTGCAAAGTTTCCTTCAAGCCTTATATTTGTGGTATATACTTTTTTCCCTGCTTTTTTCTTATCAGCGGCTGATGAGTTCAAAAAAACAGGCTTAACCAGCTTGCCTTTGGGACCGAATGGACGGAACATTGATGTGATAGAAAATTCTCTGTCTTCAGCCGCTTTCTCCGGCTCAACTCTCGCCTTGTAGAATTTTATGAATTCATGGTCTTTTTGCTGTATCTTAAAGTTTTCATAGGCTGATTGTGTAGCGGCTATAAGAAGAAGCCCCTTTGTCGCTGTGTCAATTCTGTGAACAAGTCCATGCTCTATTTCCTTTTTTCCATGAACATCCTTTAGCTCAGGGAAACAGGCAAGAGCTTGCGTCAATGCGGATTCTTCTCCTGCTTTTAGAGGCGCGCTTGGAAGCGATGCTGGCTTGTATACAACTGCGAAAGGATGCTCTTTATCCGGAGATTGTATAATTCTTATCTCTGCCATTTTCCGTAGCCTTTCTTCGCAGTAAAGAGCGGGAGGTTTCCATTCGATGTCCTTATCTGCTGAGCACCGCTTTGCACTGCTTCCGGTGGATATGTCCTCTCAAATTTTGCGTGCAGCTTTCTTAGAACCTTCTTGAATCTTACAGGCACTCTTGTCTTAAAGACTGTTTTTTTTTCATTTCCTGGCAGCAATATCTTTAGCTTGTAGGAATGGAGCATCAGCGGAGCGCCCTCAAAGAGAGTTCCTTTTGTGCCTTTTGAATAGACAGGATCTCCTAGAATCGGGCAGCCAATAAATTTAAGGTGAACGCGTATCTGATGAGTCCTGCCTGTATAAATCTTAAGCTTCATAAGGCTGTAAGGTCCGTAGCAGCCGATGCATTTGAACTTTGTCAGCGCAATTTTTCCGTCACTTTCCAAGTCTGCCGCACGGAACCGTTTTCTGTCTCTAAAATCGCGGATGATTTTTGTTTTTATAACCCCTTCTCTTGCCGGCGGATGGCCCTGGCAGATGCATATATAAATTTTTGAGATTGAATTATGATTCTTGAACTGGCTGGAAAGGAATTCCTCTGTTTCCCTGTTTCTTGCGGTGATTATTATTCCTGAAGTGTCCTTGTCCAGACGATGCACAATTCCAGGTCTCCTTGCAGAAAAAATTCCTTCAATGCTGGTGTTCTTGTTCTGAGGGACTGCCTCACGTCCCCAATGGTAAAGAAGAGCATTGACAAGAGTTCCATCCCAGTTCCCTGCGGCAGGATGAGTCACCATTCCCTGCTTCTTGTTTACAACAGTAACATTCTCATCTTCATATATAATATCAAGAGGAATATTCTGCGGCTCAATATCTTCCGGTATATTCTCTTCCCATTGTATATAGATGTGATCGTTAGCCTTGACAGGAGTGCTGAGCTTTGCTTTTTTCTCATTCACTAAAAGCTCCGTGGCTCCGCTTTTTAGCTTAGACCGGTTCATTCCGTCCGGAAGAGAAGCTATATATTTATCCAATCTCTCATTGCCTAAAAAGTCTGCCGGAACTTGAATATCAAAAAAGGGCATTTTCCATTCCGCCTATAAAATATTCTTTCATATTTTCTTTTTCTTGTTCTGCTTGTGTCCCGCGCTCCTGGAAACCTTCATTATCCTCATTTTCCATCAATGGAGGATTCCCAGGAGGCTCTTCCTTATGCTGCTGGCTCAAAGGAATGACTTGTATTGGCTGGAATGCTTTTTTTTGCTTTGATTTTCTGACGGATCTTGTAATCAAGTTTATGGTCAAGTCGGCAAGGCCCAGACACAGGCTTGTGCCGGCGGCGATTGCTATGATTTTTTTCTGGTCATCTTCTGTAAATCCTGAAGTAGATTTATCCAATGGATTATGAAAGGTTCCCTTTACAGCTAAGGAATAGGCGGCCGTTGTCCAGATTGTCACAAATGGAAGAGAGCCGAACGTTATAATTTCTGTCCGCCTTAGATCCCGTGTCCACTGTGGAAAATTAATGTCATCATAGCTGGCGGATGATGATGTGTCGGCGGCAAATATAGGACTTGATGAGAAAACCAAGAGTGTAAGAGCGAACAGGAATCTGCATTTTTTCATTTTTTGTAGTTTCTTTCCCCGAAGATTGCAGTTCCGATACGGACCATAGTAGCCCCTTCTTCTATTGCAATCTTGTAATCCCCGCTCATACCCATTGAAAGCTCTGAAAAGTCAAGCTGAGGATATTTCTCATGAAGCATCTTCTGCAAGGATTTCAATGTTCTGAAGGATTTTCTTATCAAGCCGTCATCATCTGTCAGAGGAGCCATTGTCATAAGACCTTTTATCTGTATGTGCGGGTAGAGGTTCTCTTGAAATCTGTCCAAAGCCTTCTCAAGCTCCTGCTGTGATGTAAAACCTGATTTGCTTTCTTCTCCTGTGTGAATCTCAAGAAGAATTTGAATCCTTTTATTTATCTTTGCGCATTGCTTTTCAATTTCGTCTAGTAGCTCAATCCTGTCTACAGATTGAATCATAGACGCGATTCTTACAGCCTCTTTTACTTTATTGCGCTGCAAGCTTCCTATTATATGAAGCTCAGGGGAAAAGCCCTGAGAACGGATAAAATCGAATTTCTGAGCAGCCTCTTGAACCCTGTTCTCTCCAAAAAGGTTCTGTCCTGCTTTTATCGCTTCTATCACATCTTCCGCTGGATGAAATTTGCTTACCGCTACAAGTTTTATTCCTTGCGGAATAGAGCTTAAAATTGAATTTAGTCTTATAGCTATCTTTGGCATTTTATTTTCTCTTGCATTATAGCAGAATCAAGAGCATCAGACAATTCTAGCAGAGCCTTTATTCCAAGTGTCTCTGCGCGGATAGCAGGGTTGATATTCGCATTTTCAAGAGCAGCATCACAGATTTCTGGAGGAGCAAGCCGTAGAAGATTATTTCTCAAGGTTTTTCGTCTTAGAGAGAAAATCTGCCTTGTCATTGCCATGAAAAAGGCCGGATTATTGCAGCAGGGAAAATCATCTTTTTTAGTGAGGAGGACTGCTCTGCTCATAACTTTAGGAGCCGGCCAGAAATTTCCAGGAGCCAGATCCATCACAGGCTTAACATTGTATGCCCATTGGCACAGGACACTTAATGATGAATAATCATCTGTACCAGGCCTTGCCGTCATTCTCTGCCCTACTTCTTTCTGCACAGTAAAGACAGCTCTATCAAACCTAAGTCCTTTGGTTATTGTGTCAGCTATCAATGTCCCTGCCACATTATAAGGCAGATTTCCAAAAAATCTCTCTGGAGCACCATTCTTATCCGCGTAATCAGGCCAGGTTTTAATGACATCTCCTTCAACAAGCCTGAAAGAGCCTCTTTCATTAAATTCATCAAAGAAATCTGTCAGCAGGCGGGCAAATCCATGGTCTATCTCAAAAGCAACGACCTCTGCTCCTCTTCCAAGAAGCTCTGATGTCATGCAGCCTAGTCCGGGCCCGACTTCCCACACTTTTGTCCCATTCGAGATTTCAAGCGCATCAACCAGCCTTTTTCTCGCGCTCTCGTTCACAAGAAAGTTCTGTCCGAATTTTTTCTGCATTGCAAGTCCACTGCGCTCCAAAAAAGTCTTTAGCGCAGCCGGTGAGTTGTAGTCTGGATGTTCAGTCATTTTTTTGCGGTCCTGCTGTTATGCATAAATCAATTAAAATCTATTGAGGGAGCTTTTGCAAACATCAGGACAAGTTCCTTTATAATAAAATAAATACAGGACATAATAACATTAAAAGTCCCGCTAAGAAAAGGCATAAAAAGACAAAGAATTGTTCCAGCCAATCCAATGTAGAGAAAAAATACTATAAGCGGACTTACAGCAACTGATGAGAGAATTCCTATCGGCATTAGCTTTCCAAACAGGCTTGCGGTAATAGGCGCTGTAAAAATCTGCGCCCCGGCGCTTTCACTAAAAGCGGACGATGCGGCAGGAAAAAGCAGCCTTCCGAAAAAATATCTCAGAAGCTGTCCAATGCTCATTATTCCAGCCAAGGCCCCATAAGAAAGCATGAACGCTGCGGATTCAAGATGAGAAGGGAAAATCATCAGATGAATAAGAAAGCATGCGGCCAAAACAGACATTGGCTTGATTCTTCTCATTTTCATCGCAGAATTGACAAAGAGAATAAGCGAGCTAAGAAATGCCCTGAATAATGATGGAGAAAGCCCTGCGAACCAGACAAAGAATATGACTGCGAAAAGCTGGATAAGCTCGGCGGTGCTCCGCTTTGAGAGCTTCTTGCCTAGGAAAAAAGCTATTCCGCCAAAAAGGCTAAGATGCATACCTGACAGCGCAAGAATATGGGAAAGACCTGCATTCTTAAAAGCGTTTCCCACATCACTCTCAATATATTCCTTTGCTCCTGAGAGAAGAGCTAGAAGAAGTCCGCCCGCGCTTCCCCATCCATACATAAGCCGCTTGAATGCAAGACGGCAGCGCGCCCTGGGCAAATAAAGCGATGATAAAATCCCGTTTTCGCTTTTTATAATTTTTGCATCATTTACCCTAAAAAGCGGCATGGCATTATCAATGCACTCAACAGACATAAAGAAATGTCCGCCGCTTTCAAAAAGCAATCCCTCGCCGGCTTTCGCAGATGTGTAGTTTTTTCCAGGATAAAGAGACTCAACCATCCCCGAAGGAAGAAGAAGATTTACATTTCCCGTGCAGGACGTTTTTCCTGCTTTAATCCCCCCAGTGTATGCATGGGAGACAGAAAAATTTGCACTGTAGATGTCTGTTCCAGATGAGGACTTTACAGGACTCGAGGCAAGCCTTCCCTCTATGCCTTTTATCTCATTTAAGGGAAATAAGCATGAAAAGTGATTTCTATCCTTCGTCTGTATAATGCCGGAATAGAAAAGAACAGAGCAAATCAGTGCCGCTGTGAATACAGGACTTTGCAGCAAAAACGAAGCAAAAGAGATAAGCTGTTTTTTTATTGCCATTTAAGTTTTGCAAGGGAATCCCGCGCAGCGCTTTTTATTGTCTCCGGATAGTTTAGATATGTCACGTAGAGAAGATTGTCAAATGCTGTCTTATCCCCAAGCTCCCCCAGAGAATTGATTATAGCCAGAACAACATTCTGAGCGGAATTTTGATTCTTTTCAGTTTTAGAATTCATTTCCGCAAGATAATCCGAAAGAGCCTGCGCACAGTCTGGAGATGAAAGCACTGTAATATCTCGTATGACCTGTATAAACTGCTCTTCATTTAATGCGCCTTTTTCATATTCGCTAGCAGCCACGCTAAAGTAACGCACGGAAAGCCCCGCGGCTCTTGTCCAGTTTGCATCAGCAATTGCCTGAAGAGCACTTAACTGTAGTTTCGCGCTTCCTTTTAAATTCTCAGGATTATCCTCTGCATTGTGTATTATCACTGAAAGCGCATTTTCAGCAATTTCTGCCTTAAATTCCTGCGAAACTTCTGAGGATTCCTTTATAAGCTCAAAAAAATCTCCTATATCCTCTGGATTTGACACAGAAATTACTCTAATTGTGTCGCTTATGTGCGATACAGAAAGAAGAAGAAGAGAAGCCTCTATTTGATTATTGAACAAAGGATAAATGCCATCACGCCATGCGCTATAAATAATCTTGAATGAATCGCTGTCTCCAATTCTTCCTATTGTGGCGATAGCTTTTCCTGTGACTGCTGAGCTAGTTGACCTGTCATTCGGCAGCTTTAGATAGCTGTTTACAAGCTCCACAGCCTTGGAGAAGTCCTTTATAGCCGATGTGGTCTCAAGCTTATCAAGAACAGCAATTCTGACCGTCTCGTCCTCAAAAAGATTGAAAACCTGCACAAGCTGGCTGTTTATTTCAGGAAAATTTCCAGCCAGGACACTCTCATCCCGGGGAAGCTTTAATACCGAAGCTACAGCCAATGCGCTTAGGTCTCTGTCTGCTCCAATCAGGGGTCTTGCCTCAAGCACAAAGTCAATGCCCTTTTCTGCAAGCATATATGCATCATCTGCGGTAGATTCCTTTACTGCCGCAGTTTTGTCCTGCACATTTCCTTTTATAAATTTTTTCTGTACAGCAGATACTTCGGCAAAAAGACTTGGCAAGCTGGCAAACAAAAAAGCTATAAAAAGAGTTCGCAATGTGTTTTTCTTCATATTAAATACCCTTATGTTAGATATTTGAGCTCTAGCTGACATCAATTCTTGCAAGCTCATCTATACTGTCTTCAGACAGGTTGACCTTTTTATCCCTCTCTGGAGAATTGAAGAATTCGATGTCGCTAGCTCTCTCCCCGTCATCCGGTTTATCCTCTGGCTTCTGCTCATTTGGCAGTGCTATTTCCTGTTCTATTTTATCACTGTCATCATTTTCAGGCATCAAAACCTCTGGATCAGACTCAGAATTGGCCTCGTCCTCGGCCTTGTCTTCTTCTGTCGCATTTATCGCATCGAACACATCTTTCTGCTCCTGAGGCAAAACATTGTAGACAAAGCTAAGCACTGTGTTTCTCATGTCCTTGTCCAGGTGCACGCACTCAAAATGAAGCCTTGACTGGTTTATCTCCTTGTTGTACTCAACTGCGCGTACAACACCATACATCAGAATCAAGATGTCATTCAATGTGAACTGAAGCTTAATCTGGGCATTTACAATTCCCTTTCCGCCGACACGTATCATCGCGCCATCCTCGGAAATATCCTCAAGAATAACTTTGTATCCAGGCTCAGCTTCTACTACATTGAAGTCTGTTATTTCATTTTTGATAAAATACAT
The DNA here is from genome assembly GCA_964623405.1 of uncultured Treponema sp. Classification (GTDB taxonomy): domain Bacteria; phylum Spirochaetota; class Spirochaetia; order Treponematales; family Treponemataceae; genus Treponema_D. Next base: position 5,410 of record CAZURC010000062.1, on the reverse strand, counting down.
AGATGCGGGTATATGGCATTCACAGCGCACAGAGCGTCTTTTTTGGGTTCTCAAAAGCTCGGTTGTCTGCGCAAGATAAAGCACTGTTTTTCCGTTGAACACACCGGCATTTGTTACAGTTGTATCAAACACATAAGAGGCATCGCCTTTCCGCCATAAATATACGCTTATTTTTTTTCCGACCCAATTCTCGCTAGGGACAGGGAATGCATGGTTCTGCACTGGAAGAGTAATCACCATCTCGTAGCCGTTGTTCACTATTGTAGAGGAAAAGACACCGTGTCCTTTCAGAATTATTCTAAGCCTTTGTCCCTTGTCCATATATCTCGTAGACTCAAGGCCTTTTTTGTTCTCATGCTCAATATTCAGTTTTGTCCGGAAGTTGTACAGCTTTGCAAGAAAATCCTGGACCTTCTCTGAATCCAGAACTCCACGCCTGCGGGCATCTGAGATATAATTTGCTATAGCCTTGTTCAATGTCGGAACAGAAAGAAAAAGAGCAACCGGATCGTCAATATCAGCTACTTTCGCAAGTTTCCATAACAGACTTGACTCAGAGAACTTAAAGCCATTGTCGTTCCCAAGCGTAAAGAATTTTATCTTGTCTGAATACACGGTCAGAATCTTAGCTAACGCTAGAATTGCCAGCGTTGTCAAAATTAATGCTTGAATCACTTTTACAACACTCTCTAATCGATTATTATTTATATTACATGAAAAAAGCCCTTTACGCTACAGAATTTCTGATTACATTTGCGTTTTTTGTTCTGCCGTCAATTCTGGTTACAAAAAGAAGCTTCGCGCCAGTTGAAATAAAATTCACCGTGCACAGCTTAGTCTCTCTGTTTTATTTTTCAGTGCTGCTCTATGCAAACAGAAATCTGTTCGCTGATAATTATAGCACGAGAGGCAAGATAAATCCGTTTTTTATGCATGCATATATAATAACTGCGTTCGGGATTCTCGTCGCATCCTCCGTTTTCTTTCAGGCGATTTCTTTTATCATAGAAAAAAATGGAAACACGTTTGGACAAAGCGAGCTTATATCTCCACATGGGATTCTGTCCTGGCTCAGTTTTGCTGTGGCCGTTGTTTCAGGCGCATTCTGCGAGGAAACGTGCTATAGATTTGCTATGGTGGATTTTGGAAAAGAAGTGTTCAATGGCGGAAAAATAGGAATCTTCTGGGAAGCTTTTGCCTGCGTAGTTTTCGCGCTTGGACATAGCTATCAGGGAATTCTAGGAATCTTAAATGCGTTCTGCAGCGGAATTGCACTTCGGCTGCTTGTTATAAAAACAAGGAGTATTTTCACCAGCATTGCGGTTCATGCTGCATATAATTTTTTAGCTGCGCTTCTATATATTTTTATTTTCGGCCAAGCAAACTCATAAGCCTTGAGTAAGTCCATTCGCTTATCTCATATAAAGCATTGCTGTCAAGAGCATCTGGAAAAAATGTCTGCACATAAAAATACTCATTTATTCCGTTTGTCTCGCTTCGATAAAAATCAACTCTCTGCGAAGCATTGTACTGCCCTGTCAGCGTTACAGAGCCAGCCTTTTCCGCTCCAAGAGGCAGATTTGCCCTTGAGAGCACCTTTCCATGACGCAGGGAAAGAAGCGTGTGCAAGTCAGAGTCCGATAGACTTAGATTAGACGGATTTCTTATAGCAAAGAAAATCTCAGGGGCAGCCCAGAAATTGATATCCGCAGAAAGATACGAAGAGATATCGTTTTCTGTCTCATAGGAAACCTTGCCGCCAGAAGACGCCACAGCAATTCTTGAGGTCAAAGCATTTTCCTGTCCAAAATACAGTTTTGCCGCCGTTTTTCCCTCTGAGTCAAGCAAAACAACGCTTTTTGCATCCTCATCTGTAAGCCCAAGCTCAGGCAAGGCATCTTTTTTGTCTGAAATTTTATACATCTTTCTTATTTTTGAGAGCTTTTCAAGGAAGGAGCTGACAAGATTTGTGGCTGCGAAGGCTGTCACGCCGTTGCTTTCACAGAGCCATCTTCCGTCAATATTTTTTAGGACAATATGCAGAGCCGAGTCTTGTATTATAGCTAAGGAGATTCTGTCACGATAGGATGGATTTAAGAGCGCAGATTCCACAGGCTTAGGCCGCGTTCTCTCTACAGCCGCAAAGGAGATGCAAAAAACAATGAAAGAGATAGAGGCTGCAAAAATGAGAAAAATATCAGTACGTCTGAATTTCATTTCCTTTCATCCTTGTTTCTTATAGCTCTCAGCATATTTATGCCTAGCGAAAACGCAAGAATCAATGCATTCATTCCTACAAACACAGCCGCGATCACAGCTTTTCTTGCTCTTAGGAAATCAGTTTCAGATTGAATTTTATACAGAGAGGTTGAAAATGATGACTTTCTCATCAGTGCGCCAACTTCGTCCTCCCCTCTGAGCTTAAGCAGTATAGAGGCGGCATAATCATAGTTCCTAAAATCTCCCTGTTCGCTCGTACTGATAAATCCTGTCATAAGCGCATTTAGAAAATACTGGTCTGAAACTACAGCAACACGGAAATTATTTCTATTGTCTATGGCCTCCGCGGCAAGCACAAGGCTTCTTGTGATTTTTTCACCGGCGGTCTTGGGGATAATGAACGGATTTACAATAAAAGGACTTTCCTTTTCCCCGGACTCTTCCTGAATCCAGCTATAGGGACTTGAGACTAGCAGCGACTCTGCTCTCCCGTAGCAGTTGATTGGACTTGCCCAGCAGACAGTAACTCCTTCAAACGCTTCATTTTGTGGCAAGACAGAAATCCAAAGAGGGTAGTTTACTGTCTGATAGGAAATATCTGCTCCCTCACCGCTTGTAAGTGTCAGAGGAAAATTTGATAGGTCCTCTGCAAGACAAGGCTCAAAGGCAAATCCCCAGCTGTTCAATATAGGAAGCAAGGTATCGTTTGCATTCCTTGTGACATTCCACTCATTCTTAATGTCGGCTGTGTAAGGACTTGCAAAAACTAGCAATGGACATCCTTTCTCAGCGGCCGCTTTTATTGTATTGCTCTGCTCTGCAGAAAGAGCGCTGGAACCAAGCACAAGAATTGACTTGCTACTTGCGGAGCTTGCGTCAAGACTATCAAGAGTTTCGGCAAGAATATCCAATGGCAGCTGTTCCGGCATAAAGCCGCGCGCCGAAAGCCATGGAATCACATACGCATAGTCCTCATCTATTGACATTCCATTCCCGCATACAACGTAAACCTGACGGGTATTGCCGGAAACAAGCTGCTGTATCCTTTGGGTTAGATCATACTCAAGAGTTCTGTTTGAAATCACAAATGGAATGATAGAAGATGAGCCAAGATATTCCAGAAGCACAGCCGAGTAGACATAATTATACTCAATCTTTGTTGAATTCTCGCTTTTTATCTGCCGGCCTTGTATACCAAGTCTCTGCATTTTGTCAGGATCGGCTTTCTCCATAGAAAAAACGATGTTTTTTCCTGCGGCAGAAAATGCCTTAAGATATTCTGCGACCTCATTCGCTTCTGGATAAAACTGACGGAGCTCTTTTGATTGGAAATAAGTTATTCTCAAAGGATTCTCAAGCTCCCTGCACAGCTCGCGGCTTACGTCTGATACTGTATAGGTTTTGGATTGTGTCATGTCTAGGCGGAAATAAAGCCTGCTGGACGCTGATAGACAGAAAAAAACAGTCAGGCAAAATAAGACACAGCTTGTCTTGTGCATAGGAAAGCCTGCTCTCTTGTTGTAAACAAAAGCAGACAGACTTAGGAATATAATGGAAACTAGAATATAAAAGACAAAATCCCGTGAGTCAATAATTCCTTTTGAGGACGCATCGAAATGCCATGCGAAGCTTGCGTTCTGCAAAACTGCAGATAATACATCTCCTGTCTTTATATATAAAGGAATAACATGTATAAAGTTAAAGGCCGAAAGAATCGCTATGCCTAGAAGCAGGCTGATAGCCCCCCTGCCGCTCCTTACACATACAGAAAGAAAAGTTGAAAGACAGACAGCCGTCCATGTATAGAAGACAATGCCAGCATATCCGGATAATGCTTGTCCCAAGTCAACTTTTCCAAAAAAATTAGCGCATATAGGAATAATGATTAATAAAATCTCAGGTATAACGCAAGCGGAGAATGAGCTCAAGGACAATGAAAAAAAACGCTTAAAAGGCGTGCACGGGATGCCATCATCGTTAAAAAAGTGCCTGAGCCTAAAGACAATCAGAGGAACTGTGATAATTGATATATGGGAAATCGCATTGAAAAAAACTATTAAATCAGTTGAGCCATATCCAGGCACAAAAAAACGGCTCATAAAGAAGAAAACAAAGCCAGTGTAAGAGACAGCAAGAATTGAGCACATATAAAAGAGAGAATCTATAAAAAAAGAATAAAGAGAATGTTTATAGAGCGCAGTATCCATGATATTCTTACTTCACCTCTTCTTTTTCGTTATCTTTGCTCACAAGATGGAAGAATGCGCTTTCCAGGTTTTCTGCTCCAGCCCTTTCACATATAGAGCCGATTGTGCCCTCACTCAAAATCCTTCCTTTATTGATTATTATTATCTTTGAACAGAGGGACTCCGCCTCTTGCATCAGATGCGTGGAGAGAATTATAGTATGGTCCTTAGAAAGAGCCTTTACAAGGGAGCGCATTCTTAAGATTTGATCAGGATCAAGGCCGCTTGCAGGTTCATCAAGAACAATAATTCTAGGTCCGTATACAAGAGCTTGCGCAAAATTCAGACGCTCCAAGAAGCCTTTTGACAAGGACTTGATTTTCTTGTTTTTTACATCCTCCAGCGAGCAAATGGATATTGCCGCCTCTGCACTTTCTTTTGCTGCTCCATGAATATCTGCTGAGCAGATGATATACTCTTTTACTGTGCATTCCCCCGGAAAAGCAGGTATTTCAGCTACAAATCCAGTCATTCGCCTGGCCATATCAGGAAAATCCACAGGATCAACAGCTTGTCTGCTTTCTCCGTCAGGAAAAAGCAGAACCTGGCCTTCTGTGGCAAAATGCCGTCCTGTTATAGCCTTGAGAATTGTCGTCTTGCCCGCGCCGTTCGGACCAAGAATCCCTGTAATAGCGTTGCTCTCAAAACAGCAGGAAATGCCTGTTACGGCAGTAAAATCCTTGTATCGTTTTGTAAAATTCTTTAATTCAACCATCTTTTATTTAAACAAGGAATTCGAAAAAAAGTTAAGCAAATCATCTAAAAGTAGTTTAGATAATTTGCTTCCGGTTATTATTGGACAGACAGCAGGTTCCAACTACCGTAAAATCTTTAGTCTTCAAACGGAATTTCAAAAATCATTCTGTCGCGCGTCAGCTCCGCATTTGGATAAACTTCCTGAGCCTGCTTTAGCAGAAGAGGAAGCTCCTTGTCCGTGTAGCGCG
>CAZURC010000061.1:0-12551 GCA_964623405.1 uncultured Treponema sp. | reverse complement strand
TAGGAATGAAAATCGACCGCATCTGCGCGCAGGGAATCGCGCTTAGTCCAGAGGGCCGCCACGTTTTTTCTGACCTTACTGTTCTTGAGAATCTTAAGGTTGGCGCATACTTGAGGACTGACAAGAAAGCGATAGAGGACGACATTGAGCGCGTCTACGAGCTTTTCCCTCGTTTAAAAGAAAGAAGCTGGCAGTACGCAGGCACTCTTTCCGGCGGCGAGCAGCAGATGCTTGCGGTAGGACGCGCGCTTATGAGCCGCCCGCATCTTATGATGATGGATGAGCCTTCACTTGGTCTCGCCCCTCTTGTCGTTCAGCAGATTTTTGACATAATAAAGGAGATAAATAAGACAGGAGTTACGATTCTTTTGATAGAACAGAACGCGAACATGGCGCTCAAAGTCGCAGACAAGGCATACGTCCTGGAGACCGGATCTATTGTACTTGAGGGGACAGGAAAAGAGCTTCTAGCGAATGAGAGGGTGCGGGCGGCGTATCTTGGAAAGAAAAAATAGCTGTTTATGAAACTTACGGACTATGGGCTTAATGCATATAAAAAAGCTGCTTCAGGCGGGATAAATAAAGACGCTCAAAGCGACAGAAAGAGTGTTGCTGGCAGCGTTATTGACAGCCAGCTAAAAAAAGAGGAAGCTGACTCGCTTGCGGTAAAGAATGGCGGACTTATAAAAGTTCCTGTCCAGCCTAAGACGCCAGATGGAAAAGACAGCGTCTACCGGCGTGTAGCCAAGTTCCTGATGCTTATCGGCGTTGACGAGGCTGCAAAGGTTCTTCCGCACTTAACAGATGAGCAGATAGAAAAGATTATCCCGGAGCTTGCAACAATCCGTTCAATAGACAGCGACGATGCCGCAAGCATTCTTGAGGAGTTCAAGTCTCTCTCTCAGCGTGCAAGGGAAGACGGAGGCGTAAACACCGCGCGCAATATACTCGAGAAAGCGTTTGGTTCTGATAAGGCGGACGAGCTTTTGAGCAAGGCTGTTCCTTTTAAGAACGGAAAGCCGTTTGAATATTTGAGTGAAGCAGAGCCTGAGAAAATCGAGGCTTTGTTAAAAGATGAAAGCGCTCCGGTGCGTGCGCTCGTGTGCTCAAGCCTGCCTCCCAAAAAAGCCGCGGCATTTATCAGCCGGCTGCCGGAAAAAGAGAAAGAGGAGGTTATTCTCCGTCTTGCGAATCTCAAGAATATGAGTCCTGACATTGTTGCAAGAATTGACGAGGCAATGCAGAAGAAGCTTAGCCGGCTTGTGACAGAAAAATCAACGGAAATCGACGGCAAGAATGTGCTTGCCCATATCCTAAAGCAGATGGACAGCGCATCTGAGGAAAAAATACTTAATAATCTTTCAGAGGATAATCCTGCATTGGGCGCGGAGCTTAGGGAGAGGCTTTTTACAGCGGAGGATATTGTGAATGCTGATGACCGCTTTATCCAGAACAAGCTTCAAAAGATGGATAACTCGGATATTGCGTTCCTGATTCATGGAAAAAGCGAGGACTTCCGTGCTAAGATTTTGTCCAATGTGTCTGGAAACCGAAAGGCGATGATTCTCGAAGAGGAAGAGCACAGATCTCCTATGCGCAAGGCGGATGTTGAGAAAGCCACATCTCTTTTCTTTGCGTATATGCGCCGCGCATGGGAAGACGGAAAATTGATTATAAAAGGACGGGATGACGAAGTTTATGTCTGATATATTGCAGCAAGGAAGCGGATACAAAGGTTTTATTGTATTAAAGGTTTTTGAGCTTAAGGATTACCATTCGACAGCTGTTTATCTGCGGCATAAGAAGACAGGTCTTGAGGTTCTTCATCTTGTGAATGATGAGACTGAGAATCTTTTTGCTTTTTCATTCAGAACTCCAAATCCTAAAGGCAACGGAGCTGCCCATATAATGGAGCACTCTGTTCTTTGCGGCTCGGAAAAATATCCGCTGAAGGATCCTTTCACGCAGCTTTCAAACCAGAGCGTAAAGACTTATCTTAATGCGGCTACTTATCCGGACAAGACAGTCTATCCTGCCAGCTCTACTATAGAGGCTGATTATTTCAATCTTATGAGTGTTTATGGAGACGCAGTTTTTTTTCCGCGGCTCTCACCGGAAATATTCGCGCAGGAGGCTCACCGCCTGGAAATCGGCAAGGATGGAAAGCCGTCTATACAGGGAGTCGTATACAATGAGATGAAAGGCTCCTATTCTTCATTTGAGTCTGTCGCGATGGATGTTCCTTTAAGAGCGCTTCTAAAAGGCTCTGTGTATGAGGAAGACTCTGGCGGTGACCCGTTAAAGATTCCTTCTCTTTCTTACGAGGAATATCTTGACTTTCATAGAAAATGGTACAGGCCTGAGAACTGCTTTGTGTTTTTATATGGAAATATTCCTACAACAAGGCAGCTTGACTTTCTCCAGGAGCAGTTCTTGACACGCTTAGAGAAGAGAAATCCAGATTTCTTGTGGAAGCCGTCTGTAAAGGAAGACATTTTAAGGCGTCATATATCCTATGTATCAAGCAGCGAGGTCAAGGAGCCTCTTTTTGTAAAATCCTATGGACCTGCCGGAGAAGGCAAGGAAAAAGGGAGCACTGTTTTTATAACGTGGAACTTAGGCCAGTCGCTTGATGCGTTTGAGGCAATGGAAAAAGTTTTTCTGACAGGAATACTCCTTAACCATGACGGCTCTCCGCTCCAGAAAGCTCTTGTTGAGTGCGGAATAGGGGAAGATACTGCTCCGGGGATGGGCCTGGAATCGCTTTATGACACATTGTTTACAGTGGGACTTCGCGGTGTAAAGAAAGCAGATGTTGATAAAGTTCAGGAGATTGTATTCAATACTCTCAGGAAGATAGCTGACGAGGGTATCTCAAAGGAAGATATTGACTCAACCTTAATGGCTCTAGAATTCTCTCACCGTGAGATTAGGCGTGTGCAAGGGCCTTATGCCATGGCGATAATGAATTTCCCTATCAACGCATGGCTCTATGGAAATGACATAGAAAAAAGCTTTAGGCTAAGAAGCGTTCTTGAGAAAGTCAGGACAAACATAAGAGATAATAAAGGGTACCTTGAGAATCTTATAAGAAAGTTCTTTCTTGATAACAAGAACTACGTTGTAGCGCAAATAACGCCTTCAAAAAAATATACAGAAGAAAGAAACAAATCCGAGCAGTCTATCATAAATGCGCTTATGTCCGGCACAACAGCCGAGGATGTAAAAAAGCAGAATGACGCGCTTCACGCTTTTCAAAGCGCGAAAGATGACACATCATGCCTTCCGCATCTGTCTCCAAAAGACTTTATTGTAAAAGGAAAACGTGTCTCAGATTCCCTTTCTATGGAGCTTGACAGCGTAAAGGGCGCAGATGGAAGCAATGTTGACTACTTTGTAAGCTCTGAGAATACAAACGGAATAACTTATCTTGATGTAGGTTTTCCTGCCGATGTCCTCTCTCCAGAAGACTATCCTCTTCTTCCTCTCTTTACAGACACTGTAAGCGACTGCGGCTGGGGCGCCCTTGACTGGAGCTCCGCCGCTGCCCAGTCTGCTGTCCATACAGGAGGAATCTCGGCATCGCTCTTGACAAATGAGCTTTGCCTCACGAGAAACAGTTCATCTTTTATAAAGGAGCATCGATTCTGCGGACGTGACTGGGTTGTGTTCAAGATGCGTGTGATTGACGAGGAGCTTGAGACGGGACTTGAGCTTTTAAGCGACAATATAAATCTTGTTGATTTCCATGATACAAAGAGGCTCAAGGATATTGCGCTGGAGACGAGAAATGACTTTGAGTCCAGCATTGTTCCTGGAGGACACCAGTATGCTATGCTCCGCTCGCTCAGGCATAGCTCCCAGGTTGCCGCTGTAGATGAGATTTGGAACGGCATAAGCCAGCTTTATACGCTGCGCAAGCTAGCTTCCTCAGACCAGAAAAAGAATGCAGAGCACTTCCGCCGGATTCTTAGCGAGATAAAGGCCGGGGGAGGATTCATACATATAACAGCAGAAGCAGAGACAATAAGTAAATCGCGCCCTCTTATTGAGAAGTTTGCCATAAGGACAGGTCTTTCTCATATAAAGGAAAAGCGCCTGTCAAGGAAAGAGGACTTTGAGAAGCTGACAGATATAGACGGATCTGTTCCTGCCGGTGAGAGCGAGGTTATTGTAATTCCAGGACAAGTGGGATATGCGGCAGAGACATTTCCGTCAATTCCTTATGCAGAGAAAGGCAATGCTGTCATGGAAATATGCGGCCACTGGCTTTCAAGCATTCTTCTGTGGGAGCGGATTCGGACGATTGGGGGCGCTTATGGCGCATTCTGCGAGACCGACTCTATTACAGGCAATATCTTGTTCGCGACATACCGTGACCCTTCACCGGAAAAATCTAATCTCGTGTTTGAGCAGTGCCTGAAGGATGCCGCTAAGATTGATTTCAGCAAGGACGATACAGAGAAAGCTGTGATGGGAACTTACTCGCACTTTGTCACGCCAAAGACGCCAAGGGCAAAGGGGAACATAGAGCTTCTCCGTGCTCTTTATGGAATAAACAGCGATGACAGGGAAAACAAGCTTCTTGAGCTTCTTCACTGCACACCGGAAGAGCTAAAACGCGGCTTTGAGAAGCTTGCGGAGTTTTCCGCTAAGTGTAAATACCGTGTCATAATCGGACCTGAGGATTGTGTAAAATTTGGCAAAAAAGTAGTTTTGCCATTATAATTGAATTATAATTTTAACTAAAATAGCGCCTGTTTTCCGTTGATAAACTTGCGCTGCAAACTTGTATATTATTGGAGGTTGTTATGACCAAGAAGTATGAGACATGCGTAAAGATGCTCAGACAGCTGGTTTCTGATGTACAGGGCGCGCCTTATCCTAGCGAGAACTTTGAGCCGGAGCTTTACAAGATCTGGTACGAGCATGTTCAGAGAGCCGCTGTGGAATGCTTTGAATATCTTGATGACAACTTCCCTCAGGAAAAAGAAGATTTTGACAAGACCCTCAAAAAGATTTTCAAGTAACTCTTAGCAAAATAACTCTTAACCCTAAGCGCCTGCCTGCCGAAACTATATTTGAGTAAGTTTTTTTTTCAAGCATAGGTGGGCAAGATGTCTTCTAAGAAATATAGGCGGTTTGACAATTATCTATTAAAAGGCAGATTACGCCGCAACGGTTTTGAGCGGACTCGTTATGTTTTTACGGGAATAAATAAGGCCAGCGGCATACAAAGGACATTTTTTATCGAGCTTTATTATGTCAATCCGCTTGTCTCTCCTAAAGAACCTGTTATTGCACAGAAAAACCGTCCTGTGATTACAGATGCCAGCTTGCAGTACGCTCTCAGCATGGTGTCTAGCATGGATACGGCGGAAGACTCTCAAAATGTTCTTCCAAGCTATGCGCTTGTAAGAGCGGGAATATATGGCGCTAAAGGAAAGTACCTCAACAGCTTTAACCCTTCCTCATCTCTAGCCTTTGTAAAATCAGAGGGCGCATTCAAGACCGGAGACTGTGTTTTCGGCAGGGATGCTATTTCCGGCAAGATAGAGCTTACAGATAATGACCTTCTTGAGCATCCGGAGTTCCTTTGCTCTCCTGGCGCAATAAGCTGGAATCTCCGCTTTGAGAAAATAATTGAGGCTCCGCCCATGTACTGTGGCAAGTCAATATTCTGGATGCCTGGAGGAGCCAAGACCGTTTTTGCAGGCATAGTCAAGGTTGATGGAACAGAATACTCGGTTGTCCCGCGCAGCTCTTCCGGCTATATTGACAAGAGCTGGGGAGAGGAGCCTGCCGATCCTTTTTTTCATCTCTCTTCCTCAAATCTTGTAAGCGCTATAACAGGAAAGCCTGCCTTAAAGTCATGCTTTTCAGTTGAAGGAGAATTTGACAAGAGGCTCAGCATATTTGCCGAGATAGAGGGAAAGAGAATCGCGCTGGGCGGAAAAAGCCTTTTTAGCAAATATACGGAAGTCCATAGCTGGACAGAAATGCCTGCCGACGGAGACGGAGAAAAGCTCCATTGGACACTAAGTGTACACCGCAAGAAGCTTGTAATCGACATGGATATTTACTGCCGCACTGTAGATATGCTTGTGCGTGACTATGAAGTGCCGCAGGGAGATAGGAAAGTCCTCAAGGTGCTTGGCGGCGGAACAGGTTTTGGCGAGATAAAAGTATTCAAGAAGACAGGGAAAAACCTTGAGCTTCTGGAGCATCTTAATGTGCTTGACTCCCTCTGCGAGTACGGGTCCATAGACAAGATGGAAGAATAGGCGCTTGTCTTCCGGTTTGCCTTTTTTCTTTTTTGTTATTATCTTAAAACTGAAAAAAGAATAGGGCGCTTCTTAAGGCTTTTGCTTTTAGAGGCTTTAATACCTGTTATTCCGGAGGCAAATATGAATTTTGATCAATACACATTAAAAGCGCAGGACGCTCTGCAGGAGGCAAGCGCGATTGCCCAGCAGAACGACCATTCAGAAATCGGGCTTGAGCATATACTTATCGCCCTTCTTGAGCAGAAGGAAGGTCTTGTAAAGCCAATCGTAGAGAGAATAGGCGTGAACGCAGGCGACCTCCTGGCATCCGCTAAGGAGCTTCTTTCCTCATATCCAAAAGTAACCGGCAACGTGCAGATGAGCCTTTCTTCCGCCGCGCAGAGAGTCCTTGCAAAGGCGGAGAAGGAGATGGCCGCGCTAAAGGACCAGTATCTTTCTGTCGAGCATATTCTTCTTGCTATGAGCCAGAGCGAGGAGCGTGTAGGAGACCTGCTCAGAAAATTTGGAATCACAAAAGAGACAATCCTTGAGAGCCTGAAGGCTGTGCGCGGAAACCAGAGCGTTGACAGCCAGGATCCAGAGAGCAAGATGCAGGCTCTTGAGAAATACTGCACAGACCTTACCGCCAGGGCGCGTCAGGACAAGATTGATCCTGTTATCGGACGCGACGAGGAGATCAGGCGGGTAATGCAGGTTCTTGTCCGCCGCACAAAGAACAATCCGGTTCTTATCGGCGAGCCTGGAGTCGGAAAGACAGCGATTGTTGAAGGGCTTGCCCGCCGTATTGCGAGCGGAGATGTACCGGAAAGCCTTAAGAACAAGAGGCTCTTAAGCCTTGACATGGGAAGCCTTGTTGCAGGAGCCAAGTTCCGCGGGGAATTTGAGGAAAGGCTCAAGGCGGTGATAAACGAGGTGTCAAAGAGCGAGGGACAGATAATACTGTTTATCGATGAGCTTCACACAATCGTAGGAGCAGGCGCGAGTGAAGGAAGCATGGATGCCTCAAACTTGCTGAAGCCAGCTCTTTCACGCGGAGAGCTTCATGTAATTGGAGCTACAACCCTTAACGAGTACAGAAAGTACATAGAAAAGGACAGCGCTCTTGAGCGCCGCTTCCAGCAGGTTTACTGCGCGGAGCCTTCTGTTGAGGACACTATCGCAATCTTGCGCGGTCTGCGCGAGAAGTATGAGATTCACCATGGAGTAAAGATAAACGACGAGGCTCTTGTGGCGGCGGCGGAACTTTCTAACCGCTACATTACAAACCGTTTCCTCCCTGACAAGGCGATTGACCTTGTGGACGAGGCGGCAAGCCGTCTCAAGATGGAGATAGAAAGCGAGCCTACAGCGCTTGACCAGCTTGAGCGCAAGATTCTCCAGCTTCAGATAGAAAAGCAGTCGCTCTCAAAGGAAGACGACAAGGCAAGCAAGGAGCGTCTTGAGAAGCTTGAGAAAGAGCTTGCGGATTATTCGAACAAGCGCGACTCAATGAAGCTTGAGTGGCAGAACGAGAAGGCCGAGATAGACAAGTCCCGCAAGCTAAAGGAGCAGCTTGAGAATGCAAGGTTTGAGCAGGAAAAATTCACAAGAGAGGGGAATCTTGCAAAAGCGGCTGAGCTTAAGTATTCGATAATACCAGGTCTTGAGAAGCAGCTTGCGGAAAGCCAGGCCGCCGATAAGAAGAAAATCAATGCGGAGGATGAGTCTCTTCTAAGACAGGAAGTTACAGAGGAGGACATTGCGCGTGTCGTGAGTGTCTGGACTGGAATCCCTGTGAGCAAGATGATGACCAGCGAGAAGCAGAAGTATGTCCAGCTCGAAAGCGTGCTGCACAAGCGTGTAATCGGGCAGGACGAGGCTGTAAAGGTCGTGAGCGACGCGATCCGCAGGAACAAGGCCGGGCTGAATGATCCTAACAGGCCGCTGGGAAGCTTTATGTTCATAGGACCGACAGGTGTCGGAAAGACGGAGCTTGCAAAGACCCTTGCGGACTTCCTTTTCAATGATGAGAAGGCCCTTACAAGAATCGATATGTCTGAGTATATGGAAAAGTTCAGCGTATCGCGCCTTATTGGAGCGCCTCCGGGATATGTAGGATACGACGAGGGAGGACAGCTCACAGAGGCTGTGCGCCGCCGGCCGTACTCCGTGATTCTCTTTGATGAAGTTGAGAAGGCTCACCCTGACGTGTTCAACGTGCTTTTGCAGGTGCTTGATGACGGAAGGCTTACAGACGGACAGGGAAGAGTTGTGGACTTTAAGAACACAATTATAATCATGACATCAAACCTGGGAAGCGACCTGATTCTTGCGGAGGGCGAGAGCGGGAACAAGGATCCTGCCAAGCTCAAGAGCGAGATAGACGCTCTTCTCAAGTCAACATTCCGGCCGGAGTTCTTGAACCGTATTGACGAGATTGTAATGTTCAACCGTCTTGGGAAAGATGTTATAGGCGGAATTGTCCGCGTCCAGCTTGAGCGTGTCGCAAAGAGGCTTGAGGACAGGAGAATAAAGCTTGACTTTGACAAGAGCGCTGTTGACTTCCTTGCAGACGCAGGATATGACCCTAACTTTGGAGCGCGCCCTGTGAAGAGAGCAATCCAGAACTATGTGGAGAATCCTCTTGCTAAGGAAATCCTTGAGGGGAAATTCGGCGAGAACAGCATAATACATGTAAGCGCCGACGGAAGCGGCGGATTAAAATTCAGCTGCTAGAAAATTAAAAAGCCTGGAACTAGGTGCAATATACAGAGTAAAAATGATATGATTCATGCCATGAATGCTGTAAGAAGATTGTTTTTACTGGCCGCTGTCCTTGCGCTTGCTCCAGGCTTTTTGTTTGCGGATTTTGCTGTTGGAGCGCAAGCCTCCTTTGACGTGGACTTTTTTGCAGATAACTATATCGGCAGGCCTCCGCTAAGTGTTTCCATACGGAGCGATGAAAGCCCATGGTGCCTGGCCGCATCTGTATTTCCCTTTGACAAGGATGTTTCAGTCACGGCGGACAACTGGTTTGTAAACGAAAGCCTTTCGCGGCCGTTGAGCTGGTATGCCTTGTGGGGAATAAGCGCGGGAGCGGGATTTGACAGCTTTTCTGTCGGAACAGGCGCAAGGCTTGGACTTGGCCTTGACCTGCTTCTCCTTGAAAATAAAAAGCTGGAGCTTTACTGGCAGCTTGCCTGGAACCCATATTTTGGAATAGAGGATGATGACGGCCTGGAGCTTTTTATAAGGCCGCTTGTATTTCCGTTTGCAACCGGCGCGCGCTGGTGGATAAGATAAGTCTAACGCAGTGCCTTCTCTATAAGGGGGAGAGATGTCTCCATCCTTTTGTCCAGGCCGTAGGGAGGATTTACCGCAATCATTCCGCTTCCGTACATATTTGAGTGTCCGTCCAGCAGGGACATGTCTTTTGTTGTTATCTCGTAGAATTCGGCTCTCCTCTCATCTGTGCCGCAGTCTTTTTCTGTCATGGCGATTACATTCTGCTTAAAGGATTCTATATCGGCTTCCCTGTCTCTTAGAAGCGGATACCATATCAGGTATGTCGCTGTCCTCCATTTCTTGTATGCGGTATAGAACATCCGCGCTGTAAGCTCAAAGTCATCATTGTCCTCGTAGCTTGGATCTATTATCACACAGCCGCGGCGCGCAAGAGGCGGAACACTGGCTTTCAGCATTGCGGCGGCATCCATTGAGCTGATTTTTATGTGCGGCTCCTCATTCTTTCCTGTAAGCAAAGGCTCCTTTATGTTTTTTCTAAGGCTTTCTATTGCCTTTGGGTGAAGCTCATTCAAAAGAAGAAAGTCCTTTTCCCTTAGAAAGCAGCGCGCAATCTCAGGGCTTCCAGGATAGAATCCTCTTGACGTGTACTGCCTGATAATATCAAAAAGCCCGTCACCCAGGCATTCTCTTGCAGTCTCATCTCCAGACTCCAGCAGCTTTTTTATCCCCTGCTCAGCTTCGCCGGTCTTTTTGAGCCGCTCGTCGCTAAGCGCATATTTTCCCTCTCCGCTGTGGCTGTCTATTACCGTGAACGGCTTATCTTTCTTTAGAAGATGCAGCAATGTGAACGCGAACACCGTGTGCTTTAAGATGTCGCCTGGATTTCCAGCGTGATAGGCATGAATATAGCTAAGCATATAGTTGAATTATAGAGAAAAATCATGCGCAATTGAATAGCCTGCTGTTTTTCACTAGAATATCTTTTATGACAGACATACAGCGTCAGGCTTATTATAGAAAGATATTCAACTTCAAGGACTGAGCGCGCTATTCAGGTGCGATTTTTAAGGGAGGCTCTAAAAACCTCATTTTTTAGAGCCAACTTTGAGAAGGCGATGTTTTAACTCGTGATATTTTAACGAGTTAAAACTCGCAGGAATCTCGAAAAATTTAGTTTTTCGAGATTCCCTTAACTTATTTTTTATTCTTTTATATAAAACTGGAGACATAAGATGAACAAGGCTCTTGAGACTTTAAAGGAACGCGGATTTTTTGCCCAATGCACAGACATTGAGGGGCTTTCCGCGCTGATGGACAAAGGTCCGATAACATTCTACGTGGGATGCGATCCGACAGGACCGTCTCTTCATATCGGCCACATGGTGCCGTTCTTTGCATTGCGCCATCTCCGCGCGGCGGGACATAATGGAATCGCCCTTATAGGAGGCGGAACCGCAAGAATCGGAGATCCTTCCGGCAAGACAGAGATGCGCAAGATGATTTCCTACGAGCAGATAGACTCGAACGTGGAGAGCATAAAGGCGCAGCTTGACCGGTTTATCGGATTTGACGGCAAGACAGCGTTCAGCGAGAACAACAAGAACTGGCTCGCAGACTTGAACTACATTGACTTCCTTCGCGACATAGGCTCGTGCTTCTCGGTGAACAAGATGCTTACATTTGAAGCCTACAAGCAGAGGCTTGAGAGGGGGCTTTCCTTTATTGAATTCAACTACCAGCTTCTCCAGGCCTTTGACTTTTACAGCCTGCATCTAAGGCACAATGTTGTGCTTCAGATTGGAGGCGATGACCAGTGGGGCAATATAACCGCTGGAGTTGACCTTATACGCCGCAAGCTCGGAGGCACAACGGAGCTCAACGCAGAGCACCAGGCTTACGGTCTTACATTCCCGCTTATAACACGCTCGGACGGAAAGAAGATGGGCAAGACGGAGAAAGGGGCTATATTCCTCGACCCTGCTCTTACTCCGGTGTTTGACTTCTTCCAGTACTGGCGCAATGTAGCCGACCCTGATGTTGAGAAGTTCTTTAAGCTGTTCACATTCCTCTCTCTTGATGAGATTTCAAATATCTGCTCAGGAAACATAAACGAGGCTAAGGAGCGTCTTGCCTATGAAGTCACTTCTCTTATACACGGAAAGGATGAGGCAGACAAGGCCTTGAGCGGAGCAAAAGCCGCGTTTGGAGGCGAGGGCGACAAGAGCCTTATGCCTACAGTTGAGCTTAAAAAGGGAGAGCTTGATGGGGGAATAGGGCTTTTAAGCCTCTTTACCAGCGCGGGACTTACAGCATCCAATGGAGACGCGCGCCGCCTTGTCCAGCAGAACGGAGCCGCAGTGAACGGAAAGACAGTTACAGATGTAAAATACACTGTAACCTCCGCCGACCTTGACGCAGACGGAGAGCTTGTCCTGCGCGCCGGCAAAAAGAAGTTCTGCCGCGTGGTGTTCAAGTAAGACTTTAAAGCGTAATCATTAAAAAAAGCGGGGAGACATTTCCCCGCTTTTTTTTTTACCTGGCGCGACTTGAGGAGTAAACTGGCGGGACTTGAGGAGTAAACTGGCGGGACTTGAGGACTAAACCGGCGGGACTTGAGGAGTAAACTGGCGGGACTTGAGGAGTAAACTGGCAGGACTTGAGGAGTAAACCGGCAGGACTTGAGGAGTAAACCGGCAGGACTTGAGGAGTAAACCGGCAGGACTTAGGCAGGTTTTCAGTATAATAATCACCCTAAATTAAAAAAATGGCTTCTGGTCGCATAGCGCGTGTCAAAACCGCACAATATTGTGCTACACGCTGGTTTGCCTTGGAATTATATACGTGCCGCTGTCGCGGCTGCAAACCAGAGTGTTTTTGCCACCCGCTCCGCTCCCGCGCGCCATTTTTTTTATAGAAAGTAATAATTTTGAAAGTCAGGAATTAGCGAGTGATATAACCGGAACTTGAGGAAAAAGCCGCCTTGCTTTTAGTCCATAAGATAGTTATAGTCAGGGCCGATTCCGCCTTCTTCCATTCCCT
>CAZURC010000060.1:0-12592 GCA_964623405.1 uncultured Treponema sp. | reverse complement strand
AACGCACTCGTTTTTTTTACAATCAGGAGGCAAAAATGAAAAAACTACTTTCTTCTATTTTAATCACTTTAGGAGCGATTTTTATGGCAAACGCAGTTTCATATTCCGCGCCGAGTTCGGACTTTGTCTTGATAAAAGGCGGAACTTTTACAGTCGGAAGCCCGGAAAGCGAAGACTGGCGGACGGGTGACGAGACGCAGCATCAAGTGACACTTTCTCCGTTTTACATTTCAAAATACGAAGTGACGCAAAAACTCTACCGCGAAGTGACGGGGAAAAATCCGAGCAACTTTTCAGGCGACGACCTGCCGCTAGAAAATGTGACCTGGCTTGAGGCAATTGACTTCTGCAACGCTTTGAGCCGCCGCAACGGAAAAACTCCGGTCTACACAATTTCAGACGGCGGAAAAACTGTCTCCTGGAACCGAAGCGCGGACGGCTACCGGCTTCCGACCGAAAGCGAGTGGGAAGTTGCGGCTCGCGCGGGAAGCTCAGCTCCGTTCTATTCAAAAAAAGTTCCCGGCTCTGATGACGCGAACTTCTACGGTCATTATCCTTATCAAATTGAACAGAACTATTTTAACGACGAAGTTCTTGAAACGCGTCCTGGACTTTACCGCGGAACAACTGTCAAAGTTGGAAGTTTCGCTCCAAACCCGAACGGACTTTACGACATCTGCGGGAACGTGGGCGAGTGGTGCTTCGACTTCTACGCTGAATATCCAAAGTCGCTTTCATCAAATCCTTACGGCGCGGCAAGCGGAACACGGCGCGTGAACCGTGGCGGCGGCTGGAACGACTTTGGAAAAAATCTTCGGAGCGCGTACAGAGCGGCGGGCCAGCAGGACACAAGATTCTACAACGTGGGAATCAGGCTCGCGGCGAACGCGGACGACAGCGTAAAAGGCACGGTCACAACGACGCTTTCAGAAGACAAAAAATCCGCGTACTCGACCACGAAAAACAAGACGCTAATCATCTTTTATTCCTGGAGCGGAAACACGCGCGGCGTTGCAAAGGAAATCCAGAAGCAGACCGGATTTGACACGGTTGAGATTGAGCTTGTCCATCCGTACTCGACAAACTACACAACAGTTTTGAACGAAGCGCAGCGCGACCAGCACAGGCAGACTCGCCCTGAACTTAAGACAAAAATCGACGCGAAAAAATGGGCGGAATACGACACAATCATCCTGGGCTATCCGAACTGGTGGGCCTCAATTCCGATGCCGATTGCGATGCTTTTAGAAAGCTACGATTTTTCAGGCAAGCGGATCTTACCTTTCTGCTCGCACGGCGGCGGAAGATTCGGGCAAAGTTTAACCGCAATCGCAAAGCTCGCTCCAAAGGCGCAAATCGGTGAAGGACTTTCAGTTCACTATTCCGGAGGCGGCTCGCTTAGTCGCGATGTTTCAAAGTGGCTTGAAAAAAGCGGATATTAGGAGTCATGTCATTTCTGTGTTTCCTGTCTGCCGTCTGCTTGTCTTTTCTGTCTTCCTGCAGATAACGGCAGACAGAAAAGGCAAGTGACACGGGAATCTGTCTGCATTGAGAAATATTGTCTTCAAATTTGCTTTGCTTTTTCCAAAAGAACGTATAGAATAGCAACGCTTATAGCGTGCAAGGACAAAATATGAAGTTCAGATTTATTTCCTTTCTATTGATTCTTGGATTTGAAACTACTTCTGTGTTCTCCGGCTCATTTTCGTCTGGAGCTTTTGAAAAGAGTTTTTATGATGTCCTGGGGACAGGTTACGACGATGTTCTTGATGTAAATTACTATCAGCTTTCTGGCGAGGGAAAGTATAGTTTTCTTACAGGTGTTCATGACGATGCCGTAGATTTTGCCTGGACTGCGGAGAGGCACGGCGCATATTTTGCGCTTGGCTATACCTCAAAGATTATGAACCAGAAATTCTGGCCTCACAACATGACGGATCTTGATGTCGCTCTTCTTGCGGGGATTCCTTCGCTCGGTCTTTGCGTAAAGGCCTCCTACTATGATTCTTGCATCTATAATGGAATGGGGGAGGCTTCTCCGAAACTTGACATCGGCTTGAACCTTTTGAATTCCCCTGTCAAATTGTACGCATCTATCGAGAGCAAGTTTAAATACTGGACAGCATGGAAAGAAGATGTAGTCCAGATTCCGATTGTTTTTGGAGCGGACTTTTCAAATGATGGATTCCGCGGGGCTGGCTTCTCTTTTCTTGTCATGCCGACAATAGCGATGGCGCAGGGAATAAACGATGTCTCTGGTCTTCACCCTATGAATGGAGTCTCTGTCTGGGCAGGCTGGGCATGGAACATAGATGACAAGGTGAAATTTGGATTCAGGCCGTCTTTCTGGATGAGATACAACTGCATAAATACAACAGACTTTAGCGTGAACAAGCAGCTTTCTTATCTTGAGAGTGTAGAGGGATTTACCACCTTGATTGAAAACAGAAACTGGATTCCTGAGAACAAGAACAGGGAATGGAGAATCAGCATTCCTTTTATGGTCGTTCTAAAGATCAGCGAGAATGTGGACTTCTTTACCGCGATAAAGTGCGGCTTTTACTGGGCGAACTTTGATCATCTTAGCAGCAAGCATATTGGCGGCAGAAATGTAAAGGGAACTGTGAATGAGACAGGCTTTGCGCTTGGATGCAGACTCATGGTGAGCAAAAAGACATCATTCCAGATAGGGACTGCTGTGGTGAGACAGCTATATCTTGATTTGGATGAAAGCAAGGTCTCTGATGCTAAGGATGCTTCTGTTACAGGAGACTCTATTTCTCTTGAGAATCTGTTTAAGGCGCCGCTTTCAGCGTCAATTTCAATAAAATTCTAAGGACTAATATTCAAGTTCTTATCTTGTCAAGTTTGCGTTGCAAACTTGTTTATAAACTGGGAGGAAATATGCAGATACCTAAATCTGTGAGAGTACCGGTTGATGTGGCAATGACAATTATTTCTGTCATCCTTATGGGTGGAACAATGCTTTTTCCTGATGAAAGAGTCCACAAGATTCTTGGCGGAGTCCTGCTTGTTCTATGGATTGCCCATCATATCTTTAATCCGCACTATTTTGCTTTTCTGCTTAAGGGAAAATATCCTCCTTACAGAATCATGCAGATGGTTGTGAATTTTGGTGTGGGAATTTCTGCGCTTTGCCTTATGGCAAGCGGGATTATGATGGAGCTAATGCTTCCCGGACTTGGCGTTGCGCGCGCGATGCACCTGGTCTCTTCTCACTGGTACTTTATCTTTATGAGCGCCCATAGCGGAATGCATGTGGGAATAATTTTTTCTATATTCAAGTCCTCTAGACCGGTTTCAGAGCGGACTCTTATGGGCAGGATTATTCCTTATGTCATCATCGGAATTATCTGCCTTTACGGAGTCTATGCGTTTATAATCCGTGGAATCTGGAAATATCTTTTTTATAGCCAGCAGTTTTTCTTTTTTGACCTGGAGCGCGGCTATATTCTTTTTGCGCTCGATTATTTTTCAATTCTTATTCTGTTCTCTACAATTACCTATTATATTGGGAGGTCATTCCAGAGAAGCATGAGAAAAAAGACTCTGCCTTGATAGACTGTTTATGGGGTAAAATCCCCTCGTTTACAGCCTTAATATTTCTCCGCCATAAGTGAGGCTTCTTCTTTGATCTTCTTGCGCAGCTCATCAGGCTTTACAACGGTGGCGGCATTGCCAAAGCTCATCACCCAGTTAAAGACCATCTCTTTCTGGTTTGACATGAATTTTAACAGGACAGAGCCGTCCTCAAGGGCTTGGACAGACTGGTTCTTATGCCATTCCCGCTCTAGAATGTAGTTAGCCCTTCCTTTTGAGAATTCTATCTCATATTCGACAGGCGGCTCTGTGTTGTTCCAGATACCAAAGTCCAGGTCAATGTGTTTTTTAAGGTCAAAGCCATTCGCAAAGGAAAAGGTCTCGTTTCTAAATACAATGTTCCTGATTCTAGCAAGCGCAAAGACACGGAAGTCATCAGCGGTGTGGTCAAAGCCCAGCACATACCAGTTTCCCTTTTGGCAGAGAACATGATAAGCGTCAAAAATCCTCTTCTTGTAGGCGCTTGCAGAGACGCTTTTATATTCAAATTCGATTATGCGGCGGCTTCTTACCGCCTTGAAAATCGAGTTGAACACTTCAGACTCAATCTTTGGCAGCGGGTCTGATATAAAGCTGATGTCTCGGTTCAAGAACGAGGAATCAACGCTCACCATGTCTGGCAAAAGACCGGCGATTTTTCCCATTATATTGCGGAATGAATTTTCAAGTGGAGTGTTCTTGTACTGCTCCATAAGAGGCATTACGGTCGCAATTGTAAAAAGCTCGCCTTCTGTCAGAACAACGTTCGGAATTGAGAAAGTCGGGTCAGTGTAATGATACATTTTCCGCGCCTTGTCATACTCAAGCGGCGCATTCATCTCATCGCGCAGACGCTCAAAGTCCCTCTCGATTGTCCGCCGGTTTACCCCGAACTTGAAAATCAAATCGTCAATCTTGATAAAAGCCCCGCCGCGCAGCATCTCGTCAATTTGAATCATCCGTGTTGTGCGGCGAATGTCGTCTCTAGGTTTTGTAGAAGTCTTTTTGTCCATATAAGAATTATACCATGAAAATAGCGGCAAAGAATGTGGCCTTCGCACTAGAATTAGTCTTCAATCATGTCGTCCAGGAGAGCCTGCCCTGAGCCGCTAGCTTCTTTTTCTGGCGAAGGCAGAATGTCTACCTTTGTGAGTTTCTTTTCTATTACACGGCTTCTTGTTTCCGCTCTTTCTATCTCTGAGTGAGCGGCCTCAAGCTTCTTCTTTGTCGCGGCAAGAACGTCTCCGAACTTTCCGAATTCTGTCTTTACAGAGCCCAGCAAATCCCATACTTTTGATGTCTCTTTCTGGATCGCAAGCGTGCGGAATCCCATCTGAAGGCTGTTCAGGAATGCGCCGAGTGTTGTAGGACCTGCTATTGTAACCTTGTAGTCTTCCTGAATCTGCTGGAATAAGCCTGGAATCCTCATTACTTCCGCGAACAGCCCCTCAAAAGGAAGGAACATAAGCCCGAAATCTGTAGTGAACGGAACTTCAATATATTTTTCCTTGATGTCCTTTGCCATTTTCTTTATATCAGTGACAAGCGCTTTTTTCTGCGACTCAATCTCGTCTTTCTCTGCTCTCTCATAGGCGAGGCTGAGCTTGTCCCACACTGCGGCCGGATACTTGGAGTCAATCGGAAGGAGCACGAATTCGCCGTCAGCAGTCTTTGATGGAATCTTGACCGCAAACTCCACAACCTTCGCGCTGTTGCTCGGATTTGGATGAGCGTTCTTGACAAACTGCTCCGGAGAGAGAATCTGGCTTAGAAGAGCCTCCAGCTGAACTTCTCCCATTCCGCCGGCAGTCTTTACGTTGGTAAGCGCGCGCTTTAGACCGCCGACATCGCTTGCAAGGTTTTGCATCTCGCCAAGCCCTTTCTGCACTGCCTCCAGCTGCTTTGTGACAATCTCAAATGAGCCGGTAAGCCGCTTTTCCAATGTTGACTGCAGCTTCTCATCTACAGTAATGCGCATCTCCTCAAGCTTCTTCTCGTTCGAGTCCTGGATAGACTTCAGGCTGCTCTGGACTTTATCCTGCTGGATATTCAGTGTTTCCTGTGTCCTTTTTGTAAGCGAGTCAATCTGAGCCGCGAGTGTCTGCATGAATTTTGTGAGGTTTGTGGTAAGAGAATCCTGTGTGTTCTTTGTCAGGGTATCAAGCTTTGTGTTTACAGAATCCTGAAAGCGCATAAGAGTATCTGTGCTCTCTTTTCTCGCATTGCTGTTGGCGTCCGCGGTTTCCCTGCGGTTTCTTGCGAACTCATCTTTCAAGTCCTTTTCATACAGCTCAAGCTTGGCCTCGTACTTCTCAAGCCGCTGGGGAAAGGAAGATGAGTCTGATTTGCCGATTTTTGACAAAAGAACGATAGAAAGGACAATCCCAACCAGAATAAAAAAGACTATTGTCGAGAATAAAATAAAGATTTGCAGCTGCATAAGTAAAAAGCTAAGCCTCCTGAACTAAGTTTATCATAAGTTTATCATAACATGAACGACATAGAATGTCGGTGGAGGTGAAAAGTTTTTATATAGAGTGTGAATAAAAGTTGTGCTTAAAGAAACTTTTGAAAAATATCCGGCTTTTATTTTTGCTTCAGATACTCGCGGGGTGTTTTTCCAAAGTATTCCTTGAAAGCCTTGAAAAAGTTGCTGTGGTCAGAGTAGCCTAGCATCTCGCTTATTTCTTCCAAAGTCAAATCTGTGTTTTTCATAAGCAGAAGCGCGCGTTCCATCCGCTTTTGAGTTACAATTTGTGTAAACGTTCTGCCAGTTTCTTTGTGCAAAAGCGCCGAAATGTAAACCGGATGATAGCCAAAATGCTTTGCCGCGCTTTGCAGGGTTATAACGTCGGAATGATTCTCTATATAGGCAAGGATTTGAGCGGAAAGAGTTGCCGGCTTGAGCGCAGGTTTTTGTGACCGATATTTCCTTGCAATCTGCAAAAGCAAGGATTGTAATAGCGATTTTAAGATTTGCTGGCTTTCCTGCTGTGTGTCCTCTCTGGAGTCAGGCTTGCTCTTTGCATACTCAAAAACCATAAGCTCCAAAATCTCGCGCACAGTAAAATCATCAGAAAAATCCAGATGAATGAACTCGTCGGAAAACTTTTTTGCTTCCGGCTCCAGAAAGAATTTAAAGAGCGCGGAATCCGTGTAAACAGTTGACAGATACTCGCGGAAAAACGAGCCCTTGCGGATAAGAATGCCGATAATCGTAACTTCCGCATTTGTGTGCGCGCGCAAAGCGTATCCAGAGTAGGGCTGGCCAATGTAGCAGTCATCCTCGCCAATCGTAATCAAGTTGTCGAACTTTTCTGAAAGCGCCTGATACGAGTTTTTGTAAGCATAGTTTATAAAGAAAAAATCCTGCCGGTGAAAAGGCTCCTTGATTTCGCTTCCCTTAAACACGCACACAAGCACATCTTCGTCTGCGTTGCCCGGCCAGTAGGAAGTAACATCGCCAGGGAATGAATCTGGAATTTGGTGAAAACTTAAGTCGAGCGAAGAGAACTGCGAGGCTAAAATTTCGATTGCGGATTGGATATTATTTGAACGATTCATTCTTTGTTTTAGTATAACACGGAAATAAGAAATACTCTATTGAAGTATAATTAGCCAATTTTGTTTGATTTATGGCTAGAATTGTGATAAATTTGACTTGTACGTTACGAACTTTTATAAAAACGGAGGTGGACTATGTGCAGAGCTACAATTTATGAGGCACGGAACAATTTTTCTGCTCTGGTAAAAAAGGCTGAAAGTGGAGAGCCGGTCGAACTTACGCGGCATGATAAGCCAGTTGCGGTGATAATCAGCTATGATGAGTACGAAAAGCGAAAACCAAAGGAGAGTTTTTTTGACAAACTTGAAAAACTTAGAGAAGAATACGCAGATGTCCTTTCAGATCCTGATTTTAATGGACTTCCTCTTCCACCAAAAGAATATCCTGATGAAAAATATATGAGAAAAATCGACACAATGTGGGATTAGGAGGAGTTAAAATGAGCCCAATTTATCTTTTAGATACAAATATAATTTCTGAATTTTCAAAACCAAAACCAAACCTTGCTCTGATAAAAAATGTGAAGGAAAGAGAAAGTCTTTGTGCAATTTGTTCTGTTGTGTGGCAAGAAGCTATATTTGGTTACGAAAGAATGCCAGAAGGAAGAAAAAAACAATATATTGGTGATTGGCTGCAAGACATAAAGTCAGTTTACGGCATAATTCCTTATGATTCGTTTGCGGCAGAAATTTGCGGGGAAATCCGTTCAAGATGCGAAAGACAAGGAAAGCCGGCTCCATTTTTTGACAGCCAGATTGCCGCCACCGCGATTGCCAACGGAATGGTTTTAATCACGCACAACACAGAAGGTTACAAAGCTCTGCAAGAAAACAGTATGCTCAAAGTTGAAGACTGGTGGGGATAAACAGGCTGCTGAAAAATCATTTACGTGCTTCATTTCTGCCGTCTGCCTGTCGGCAGGCAAGAAAAGCGTTGCAAATCAATGAAGCGAAAACTAAAATCCGGACATAGCGCCCCAAAGCGAAGTAACCTCAAAAGAGCAGGGAACCGTCTAATTCTTAAAATTCACCACAATAAAGCTTAATAAAAACTAGTGTTTTCTCCTCAAAATGAATGTATCTTAATGATGTCATTTGAAAGAGCGAAGTAAACTTTCGGAATGACAAATCTAAACCGTCACCCTGAACTGGTTAGCTTTCGGCGGCTTCGCACAGGGTCTGTAAAAAACAGATTCCGAATCAAGTTCGGAATGACACACAAATGGAGGAAACGCAAATAAAGCCTGCCGAAATTGCGTCAGTCTTTATTTGCACAAGTTTGCGTTGCAAACTTGCACATTAATTGCGTTTCCTCATTTCATTGCAGAAACGCTAAAAAATAAAATCATAAAGTTGAAACTTTCTGATTTTATTTTTTAAGGAGAAACTATGTACAACTTTAATTTTTACATGCCGACAAAAGTTTTGTTCGGAGCGGGAAGGCTTAACGACCTTCACAAAGAAAACTTGCCTGGAAAAAAGGCATTGATTGTAACTTCAAACGGAAAATCAACCAAAAAGTACGGCTATCTTAGCCGCGTAGAAAGCGAACTTGACAAGGCTGGAGTTAGCCACGTTCTGTTCGACCAAATCCGCGCAAATCCAACTCGCCAAAATGTTATGGACGGAGCGGCTGCTGTTCGTGCCAATAACTGCGACTTTGTTGTTGCTCTTGGCGGCGGCTCTGTTATGGACGCAACAAAATGTATTGCACTTATGGCGGCAAACTCTGGCGACATTTGGGATTATTCTTTAAGCGAGAAGGGCGGAAAGAAAACGCCTGCGAACAATGCGATTCCAATCGTCTGCATTACGACTTCCGCTGGAACAGGAAGCGAAGTTGACATTGCGTCCGTAATTTCAGACGACGAAGTGAACGAAAAAACTGGAATCTTCTTTCTTTCTATGTTCCCGACGCTTTCTGTTGTGGACTCGGACTTGATGATGAGCGTTCCGCCGGCATTCACCGCGTATCAAGGAATGGACGCATTTTTCCACGCAAGTGAAACTGTTGTGAACAAAAACGTGCATCCAATGGCGGAAATGTTCGCGCTAAAAACGATTGAACTTGTTGCAAAATATCTTCCGGTTGCGTACAAAGACGGCTCTAACCGCGAGGCTAGAAGTTACGTTGCGCTTGCAAACACGCTTGCCGCTTACTATATGATGTGCACTTCCGCTCACACAATGGAGCACACAATGGGAAGTTTCCACCCGAACCTGATTCACGGAAAAGGCTTGATTGAAATTGCCCATGCGTACTACGACTTTTTTGCAGAACGCAAAGCCTCTGAAGGTCAGATGATAAAAATGGCAAAGGCAATGGGAGTTCAAGACGCAAAAACTGGCAAAGACTTTGTAAAGGCGCTTGACGACTTGATTGCGTCCGTTGGGCAGGCAGATGTAAAGATGAGCGACGACGGAATTACCCGCGAGGAACTTAAGCTTTATCCTGCGAAAGTTCATCACGTTTTGGGCGGAGACATAACCGCAGACCCGCTTCCGCTAAGCGATGCGGATTATCTTGCAATCTACGAAGCTGCCTGGAAGTGATTTTAGTGATTAGTGGCCAGTGAATAGTGGTTAGTGTGGAGAAGCGGAGCAAAGCAAGCGGATGCTGCGGCGGTTGAGCTTGAGGTTGCTGAGCTAAAATAAGGCGACTGCCGCTTGCTTTTTTAGCACTGTTTTTATGCTTTTGAAGAAGCTGGTTCATACTTATGAGGGATATGTTTCATAAGTATGAACCAGAGGGGTTTATCAGTATGAAAAGAATGTTTCATCAGTATGTAGCAGAGTGTTCATCAGTATGAAGCAGAGTATTTCATCAGTATGAAACAGAGTGTTTCATCAGTATGAAATTAATCCAGCATACTTATGAAACTTGCGCACCAACAGAAACGCTTGGAGGTATTATTATGACTAAAAAATTATCTTTCTGTTTTTTCGCCGCAGTGATTCTCGCTTTTTTCGCTTGCGCCTCTTTTGCGCAAGTTTCAGACCAAAGCCAAGACACCGGCTTGTCAAAAACTTCAACCCCTGTAAGAATAGACAATACAAGAAACTGGCTCGGCGGACTTTCTCCAGAGGATGCTCTCAATTATATGGAAGAAAATTATGACAAAGGTCTTGTGATTGTGGAAGTGAATACTGACTATTGGAAATTGAGGAACGGTTTTTCTGGAGCGATGCACATTCCTCATGACCAGATGGCTGCGCGCTGTGGTGAAATTCCGTCCGGCGTTCCAGTGATTTTGCATTGCGGGGCAGGCGTTGTTTCTGTTCCGGCTTATGAAACCTTGAAAGAAAAGCGGCCGGATATTTTGCAGCTTTCTTATATTGCCGGCCGTCCGCCAGTTCTGGAGTTCAACAAATGGCTTTCGGAGCATGAGAAATAAAAAGGAAACAAAAATGACAGAACTTGAAAAACTAGATGCGGGCTTGCCGTTCGACGTGAACGATGCGGAGGTTGACGCAAGAAAAATCCATGCGGTGAAAGGCTGCGCTGAGCTTGAAAAAATCGATGCTAGCGACAGGGCCGGAAAAGAAAAGGCAATCCGCGCCTTGTTCGGAAAAGTTGGCAAAAATCCTAATGTGCTGACAGGATTTCACTGCGACAACGGATTGAATATTGAAGTAGGCGATGAGTTTCTTGCGAACTACAATGTCACGATTCTGGACATCGCGAAAGTGACTATGGGAAACAATGTCTGGATTGGACCTGGAACTCTGATTGCCACAATAAACCATCCGCTCAATCCAGCGGGAAGACGCAAGCACTTGGGAATTGCAAAGCCCATAAAAATTGGAAACGATGTATGGATTGGAGGAAACGCGACGATTTTGCCGGGCATCACAATTGGAAGCAATGTTGTTGTCGCGGCGGGCGCAGTTGTCACAAAGGATGTTCCCGACAACACTCTTGTAGGCGGAGTTCCTGCAAGGAAAATCAGGGACTTGGAGAATGATGTTGAGCTCTGAATGATTATTTATGGATAGGAAAAAGTAATTTCCATGCTCTCCATTTTCTTGAGTCTGATTTGCTCAACTCTCATCTCAGGCGATTCCACGAGCCAGATATTTGCGGCTTCCCACACAGCGAACCAGCCGACGATGCAGACGACTGTTGCCGCAATGCTTTCTGTGACAGACTCAAGGAATAACCAAAGCGCGATAAAGATAATGCCAAGAATAAAAAGCCAGACTTCTTTTACAAGACTTCGCTTTTTCTTTTTTGCAAGAATAGCAAGCTCGTTTTTTGTGTACGATTTTATACTCTTGCGGACGCGCTCTTCATTTAAAGGAACCTCGCTAAAAATATGAATAATCGTTTTTTCAAGAGGGGAAGCCTTTTCTATGTATTTACGCTGAAAATAGGAAGTTATATCTTCGGATAAAAGCTCTTTGTCCGGATCGAGAGGGGTGTATAAGTCAGACTCATCATGGATTTTTAGTTTTATTTCGTACATGTTTTTTCTATCAATAAAATAGCACTTAAAAATCGTTAGAATCAAGGCTCATGATGTAGTCTTTTTGAACGCTTAGCACGAATGATTCGCTTTCTACTTTTGTGATAAGCTCCTCTAGCTCTTTGTCAGTCAGCGGTTCTTGAGAAGAAAGCGCGCATGACGAGAAGTTTTTGTAGATATAAAGAACTTGCAGGCTGTATTTTCTTGAAAGAGAATTGATTTCCTCTTCGCTTGTTCCGTTCTTTACGTAGACGATTATTGTGTTGTGCGAGAAGTTGTTAGTTTTGGAAGTTTCGGTATTTTGCATTAATTGATTTTTTGTCGTTTTGCAAGAAATAATGCTTATTAATAGAAGAAAAGTTATAGAAAATAGCAATGATTTGCAGACTGATTTTTTCATAGATTTTCTGCCACTTTATCCAAAATCTCTTCGTCGGCAGGAAGCCATTTTACAGATTGCAGTTCGCTTGCACTAAGCCACTTTGCGTTTTCGTGCTCCAAAAGCGTGAGTTTTCCTGAAACTACTCCGCACAAAAAACATTCCATCGTCAAGTGAAACGTTGGATAGTCGTATTCAACTGTGCCGAGCTTTTCGCCGACGCTTATTTCTGTTGCAAGCTCCTCGCGGATTTCGCGCTTTAGTGCCGCTTGCTCAGTTTCGCCCGCTTCGATTTTTCCGCCGGGAAATTCCCACCAGTCCTTGAACTCACCGTAGCCTCGCTGAGTTGCGAAAACTTGTTTTATTTCGTCATTCAGAACTTGTGCTTTTTTGTCACCCTGAACTTGTTTTGGGTTGTCATGCTGAACTTGTTTCAGCATCTCTTTTTTATTAGATTCCGAAACGAGTTCGGAATGACAGTTTTTGGTGGTAGTTGAGCCTGTCGAAACCAACGGACGCACGATAACTGCGGCGACAACGTGGATTTGTTTCATTTTAGTTTTCCTCTTTTCCCATTTTATCA
>CAZURC010000059.1:7645-12604 GCA_964623405.1 uncultured Treponema sp. | reverse complement strand
GCGAAGTTCCTGGAAGAAAAGGCTATCCGGGCTATTTGTACTCGGATTTGGCGGAGCTGTATGAGCGCGCGGGAAAAATCAAAGGCTCGACCGGCTCTATCACGCAGATTCCGATTTTAACTATGCCGAACGACGATATTTCGCACCCGATTCCTGACCTTACCGGCTACATCACGGAGGGACAGATTGTTCTTGACAGGGAGCTGAGCCAAAGCGGTGTGTATCCGCCAGTGAACGCGCTCTCAAGCCTGAGCCGTCTTATGAAGGACGGAATTGGAGAAGGAATGACACGCGAGGACCATTCAAGTGTCTCAAGCCAGCTTTTTGCGTCCTACTCAAAGGTAAAGTCTATCCGCTCTCTTGCCGCGATTATCGGCGAGGAAGAGCTTAGCCCTGTGGACAAGCAGTATCTTGAGTTTGGCAATGCGGTTGAGCAGCAGTTCTTCTCTCAAGGGGAATACGAGGATCGCACGATAGAGCAGACCTTGGATTTGGCATGGAAACTGTTAAAGCTGCTGCCTGAGAATGAGCTTTACAGAATAAAGCCTGAGATGATTGAGAAGTACATGAAAAGCTAGAGGATTAGTGTATGGCAAAGCTTAATATTGCGCCGACAAAATCAAATCTTCTTATCATAAAAGAGCAGCTTGCGTCTGCGAAGAGCGGTTATGAGCTCTTGGAGCAGAAGCGTGAAATCCTTGTAATGGAGCTTATGCATATTGTTGAGCGGGTAAAGCTTCTTGAGAGCGAGCTCGACAAGCAATATGCAAAGGCGTATCCAGCGCTCAGGAATATGCTCAAAATTGTTGGAGGCGACCGCGTTGAGCGTATCGCACATGCTGTCAAGTATGATTTTAATATAAGGGAAAAGACTGTTTCCGCTGGAGGAATGAGCTTTAGCTCAATAGATGTCGAGCTTCCTAAGCAGCAGCTGTTTTATTCCTTTATGGGAAGCTTTGCGGACAGCGACAAAGTAATGGTTGAGTTCTTCAACCTCCTTAAGCTCCTTACAAATATGGCCAGTATCAGAACCATTGCATGGCGGCTCGCGGGAGAGGTGAAAAAAACACAGAGACGTGTCAATGCTCTTGATAAAATGGTTATTCCCCAGACAACAGAGACAAAAAAATATATAGAAAGCGTTTTGGAAGAACGTGAGCGCGAAAACACTTTCGTTCTTAAGTCATTGAAAAACAGGAAGTCATAAATGCTAAAGCCTTTGTTTCAAAAAATCATTGTTGCCATTAACGGCTCTGAACAGTCTCTTCATGCCGCTATGTACGCGATTCTTATGGCAAAACAGTATAAGTGCGCATTAAAAGCTGTTTATGTTGTGGATACTGCTGCGCTTAAATTTCTGAATGTAAGCAAGTTCTTCTTGAAGGATGAGAGCAAGAAATACGAGGATAATCTTGTCAATGACGGAGAGAAATACCTTGAGCAGGTTGAGTCTCTGGCCAAGGGCAAGGGAATAAAGATAGAGACAGAGCTTAAGAAGGGAAGTCCCTGGGCAGAAATCCTGCGGGCAGCGGATGAATTCGGCGCAGAGCTTATTCTTCTTGGAGGAAGAGAGCACGCCGCATCGTCAGTAAGCTCTTCTGTCGTGCATGACCGTGCAAGCTCTACAAACATGGATATTGTCGGAAGCGCAAACTGCAATGTGCTTGTTGTTCGTCAGAAAAACATAGAGAAGCTCTTTAAGATTGGATAAGACTGATATTTGTGCGCTTGATTGTGCAAATATCAGTTTGTGAATATAATTATCTCACTTTGAAAGACTGTTATAAAATTTTAGGTGTCCGCCCCGGCGCTACTGCCGCTGAGATACGGCGGGCCTACAGGCTCAAGGCGAAGCAGCTGCATCCAGATTCTGCGGGGGAGCTTGCAAGCGAGGAAGCATTCAGAGAGCTTGTAAAGGCCTATGAGGTTTTGTCTGATGTCAAGCAGCGCTCGCTCTTTGACGAGACTTTCTTTTACCGGCAGCGTTCAAGGCAATACAGCGCCTCAAAATCTTTTGACTATAGGGCATGGCTTCTTGAAAGAAATGACGACAGAAGCTGCGCCAGGCTTATATTCTTTGATCTTATGCATTCGCGGGAAGATGACGCGGTGCGGGAATTTGTCGAGATGAGCCGGAGCCGCTCACGGTTCAAGCTTTCAGACTGGTTTACCCGCGAGGATTTCATGGACTATGGATTCATTCTCTGCGAGGAGCTTGTTCTGCGCGAGGAGTATTATGACGCGTTCCTTCTTCTTGAGCAGATTATCCGCATGGAGCATAGCTATGAGTATTTTAGGATGTTCTTTCCGGAAGTCATGGACTTGGCGAGGACAGTCCTCAAATACCGGCTGGAAGGCAAGGTTGCCGACGAGCTATGCCTTGATGCATGGGAGCGCGCGCTTGAGCTTAGGTTTGGTAACAGTGATGACGCATTTTTCCTCCAGAAAATGGCCGGAGCATACAGAAGAATGGGCGATGAGAAAACCGCCAGAATCTGTGAGCAGGAAGCTGTCAGAATAAGGTAAAAACAGTCAAGGGAGATGTATAGATGATTCGATTGAAGAATGACAAGGAGATTGAAGGAATCCGTAAAAGCTGCCATGCGCTTGCGGACTTGTTCAGGGAAGTTGTGCCCCAGGTAAAGCCTGGAATGAGCACAAAGGAAGTTGATGATCTTGTGGTCAAATTCATAAAGAAAGTTGGAGGTGTGCCTGCCTGGTATTCAGAGGATTTTGCCGGAGCCGCCTGCATAAGCATAAATGAAGAGGTTATACATGGAATCCCGTCAAAGAAAAAGATTATCCATGACGGAGATCTTGTGTCTCTTGATATAGGAATAAATCTTGACGGATATATCTCTGACTCCTGCCATACAGTGCAGGTTGGACACGTGACGGACGAGCACAGGAAGCTTGTAAAGGCTACCCGTGAGAGCCTTGTTGCGGGAATAGCCGCCTGCAAGGCTGGAAACAGAATCCGTGACATTTCTAATGCTGTGAATGATGTTGCGAACGGAAAGTACGGATACGGCGTTGTGTATGACTACTGTGGCCATGGAGTAGGACTTGATGTGCACGAGGATCCGAGCATTCCTAACTGTCCTATGGGCGGTCCGAACCCGCGCATTCAGCCGGGAATGGTTCTTGCAATAGAGCCGATGATAAATATGGGAACAGCCGATGTTCATACTCTTTCAGATGGCTGGACTGTTGTAACAGACGACAAGAAATGGAGCTGTCACGAGGAGCACACTGTAGCTGTCTTTGAAGACCATACTGAAGTTCTGACCGCCTGCGACGACCTTGTCTGCTGACATCAAAACTTGTAACCATTGCCAAAAAAATTGATTATATTTATAAAAACGCTGTGAGACGCTTATTCCTAATGATGCATCAGATAACGCGTCTCCAAGACTTATAAGATTAATTTCTCTTTTTTGGAGGAAAATGGCTATGAAAAAAATTACAAAAACAATTATTGCCGGAGTTGCGGCCTGTGCGGTCGGCTTCGGCGCTCTTTCTATTTCCTGCCATGCTGTGCAGGTAAAAGGCTCCGCGGACACTGTTTTCGCAGAGACAAAATCCGCAGTTTCTATTCCTGCTGAAAGTCTCAAGGTAGTCGAGGCTCTTCAGAATTCATTTAACGCAATTTCGGACGGTGTTCTTCCCTCTGTAGTAGAAATTGATGTTACAGAGAAGACAACTGTAACCCAGACAAGTCCTTTTGATGATTTCCCGTTCTGGTTCTTTGGCAATCCTTACGGAAGCGATGATGACAAGAAAGGAAGAACAAGGGAGCTTGAGCAAAAAGGTCTTGGCTCCGGCGTAATCGTCCGCCGCACAGGAGACACCGTCTATGTTCTTACGAACAACCATGTCGCGGGAAAAGCGACAGAAATCACTGTGAACCTTAATGACGGACAGAAATTCGATGCGAAGCTTGTTGGAGCTGATGAGCGCTCGGATATTGCTCTTGTCTCTTTTGAGGCAAAAAAGGATTCAAATATTGTTGTTGCGGCTCTTGGAGACAGCGACAATGTAAAAGTCGGAGACATAGTTCTTGCTATGGGCGCGCCTCTTGGCTATAGCCAGTCTGTAACGCAGGGAATTGTCAGCGCGACAGGAAGAAGCGGCACACAGATTGGCAACATGAACGACTTTATACAGACCGATGCGGCAATCAATCAAGGCAACTCTGGCGGACCTCTTGTGAATATATACGGCGAGGTTATTGGAATAAACACATGGATTGCCTCTCAGAGCGGTGGAAGCCAGGGACTTGGCTTTGCTCTTCCAATCAACTCTCTCAAGAAATCAATCGATGACTTTATAGACAAGGGAAAAATCACCTACGGCTGGCTTGGCGTGAGCCTTCTTGATGTAAAGGATGAGTACAAGGAAGCCCTTGGTGTAAAGGGAAAGAACGGAGCCCTTGCCTCCCAGATTTTCCTTGATTCTCCTGGACACAAGGGAGGAATGCAGGCCGGAGACTTTATAATAGAAGTAAATGGAAAGGCCATCAAGAACCAGAGCGAGCTTATGAGGGAAGTGGGGTATCTTCCTGCCGGTAAGGACGCAAAATTCAAGGTTATCCGCGCCGGCAAGACTGTTGACCTGACGGTAAGAATTGAGGAAAGAACAGAAAAGATAAGCTCCGACAACTCTAAGCTCTGGCCAGGATTTATCGCGGCTCCTCTCACAGATGACGTGAAGAAAGAGCTCAATATTCAGGATGAGAAAGTCAAGGGTGTCGCCGTCACGAACGTGCTTGAAAAATCGCCTGCCGCCGCAATGCGCCTGCAGAATGGAGACATAATCACTGCCGTGAACGACAAGAAAATTTCAAATATCCAGGAATTCTACGAGGCCCTGAACCTTGCGGGAAAGAAGGAGATTTGGTTTGACGTTTACAATGACGGCCATACATTGAGCACAAGCCACTACAAGCTGTAGGGCAGA
>CAZURC010000059.1:0-7545 GCA_964623405.1 uncultured Treponema sp. | reverse complement strand
TATTATTGACCAATTATTTAGAATTTTGATATTATTTATCACTCATATTTTTTATTTTTAGTCGTTAGAGTTTCCGTTACACTTTGCGGCGTAGAAGAGGTATTTTTAATGTACGCACTTTTTGAATACAAAGGCAAACAGTACAAGGCTGAGAAAGATGCGCTGATCCAGGTTGATAAAATCGATGCTGAAAAAGGCGCAAAAGTCACTGTTGATTCAGTCCTGTTGGTTAGCGATGGAGACAATGTAAAAGTTGGAGCCCCTTACGTTAATGGAGCAAAGGTCGAGCTGGAAGTTGAGGACAGCTTCCGCGACAAGAAAGTTCTTGTTTTTAAGTACAAGAGTAAGAAAGATTATCATCGTCTTATTGGACACAGGCAGGGATACACAAAGGTCCGTGTCAAGGACATAATAGGCTAGTTCCGGACGGAATTTGCTGATGACATCAGTGGTGCTTTTGACTGGCAAAAACGGCGTGTTGAAAAAATGCAAAGCTAACGGACATGCTGGTTTTTCTAGGAAAGGAACTGATATAGTCTGCTCTGCCGCAACATTCTTGCTAAGGACAGCCATGCAGTTTCTTTCACAGAATCAAGGAGTTACGCTTGATGCCGACACATCTTCCCGTGGAAATCTCGCTTTCTGCGTGGAAGCTAAGAACAATGTTCCTGAGACGGAGCAGTTCTTGAAATATACTGCGGATTTTCTGCGGACGGGTTTTTCCTCTCTTGCCAGAGAATTTCCGGAAAACATAAGTTTTACCGAGGCAGTTCAAGCGGGAATCTAAAATCGATAAATTGAGCGGAGGCTTAATATGGGACGCAGTAAAGGTGGTAGCGGCGCGAAAAACGGCCGTGATTCAAATCCTAAGCACTTGGGCGTTAAAGTATATGGTGGACAGGCTATTACAGCAGGTTCAATAATAATCAGACAGAGAGGAACAAAAATCTTCCCTGGCCTCAATGTAAGAAAAGCTGGAGATGATTCATTGTTTGCAGTTGCAGACGGTGTTGTTCTTTTTGATGAGCGCAAGAACCGCAAGTATGCGAATGTTGTGACAGCAGAGGAAGCTGCGGCAAAGAAAAAGGCTGCTCCTGCGGCTAAGAAATCAGCTGAGGCAAAGACTGAGCCGGCAGAGAAAAAGACTGCGGCGAAAAAGCCTGCTGCAAAAAAAACGGCTGAAAAGAAAGCCGAAGAGCAGAAGGCAGAATAGATTAGATTGCTCTAATAGTCTTTATAATTTGATAAAGCCCGGATTTCAGTTTACTGTGTCCGGGTTTTTTGATATAAACGGTTAATATGCGAGGTATGTGATGAATTTGTTTGCTGATGAGGCGCTTATCGAATGCCATGCAGGAAATGGCGGAAATGGGTGCATATCGTTCCGGCGGGAAAAGTATATTCCGCGCGGCGGTCCTAACGGCGGCGACGGCGGTGACGGCGGAGATGTTGTCTTTGTCTGCAAAAGAAACGTCCGTACCCTTGCGAATATCCGGTACAAGCATTTTTTCCGCGCAAAAGCCGGCGGCGACGGACAGGGCTGGAACCGCTATGGGCGTGATGGAGATGATATAGAGATTCCTGTTCCTCCTGGAACTGCAATCCGTGATGCTGAAACAAACGAGCTTCTTAAGGAGTTTACAGGCGAGGACGAGGCAGACCGCTTTGTCGCTTGCCACGGCGGTAACGGCGGATGGGGGAATGTTCATTTTAAGAGTCCTACAAACCAGGCTCCGCGAATCGCCAACAAGGGGCAGGAGGGTGAGTACAGGAAACTCCGGCTTGAGCTTACCATAATGGCGGATATAGGCCTGGTGGGATTCCCTAACGCAGGAAAATCCACTCTTCTGGATGCCTTTACAAACGCAAGGCCAAAAATTGCTCCATATCCGTTCACAACAAAGATTCCTAATCTAGGGGTGCTTCATGCGTCTGATGAGCGTGATGTTATTATCGCTGATATTCCCGGGATTATTGAGGGAGCTGCCGGCGGAAAGGGACTTGGAATCCAGTTCCTGAAGCATATAAGCCGCACAGCAGGTCTTCTGTTTATGATTGACTGCTCCGATGACAGCTGCTTTTCCGCTTATAGAACGCTCTGCAATGAGCTTGAGAGCTTTTCCAGGGAGCTTTTACGAAAGCCTCATATTGTCCTTTGCAACAAGGTTGATATTGAGGGCGCGTCTGAGCGGGCAAAGAAAGTAGCGTCTGACATAAAAGCGGAGGAGAAAGACACAGTTGTTCTTCCTGTCTCTGTTGCTGAGCGCATCGGCATGAATGATATAAGGCTTGCGATTCTTTCTCTTATAGACAAGCTTGACGGCCAGGAGCAACAGTATAATGAAGACGGAACGAGAATGAGCACGGGCTCTTTCCTCTCATCAAGAAAAGAGAGAGACAGCATTAGAACAGACTTTATGTCTACCCGCTCTGTGGACGAGAGCGCAGAAGTTCAGTTTCCGGGAAGTGAAAGTTGAGAATTGCGGTATTTGGAGGAAGCTTTAACCCGATACATATCGGGCACTTGATTCTAGGTGACTGCGTATGCAGGGAGCTTGGCTATGACAAAGTCCTTTTTGTGCCTTGCTTCATTCCCCCTCACAAGGAGATGGCGGATCCTGCTGACGCTGCGGACAGGCTTGAGATGGTTCGCCTTGCGACAAGCGGCGACAAGCGGTTTGTTGCTGAAGGCTATGAGATTGAAAAGGGCGGAACTTCATACACCTGGGACACAGTCTGCTATATTCAGGAAAAATATGCCGGAAGCCTTACAGACAAGATAGGGCTTGTAATAGGATTTGACCTTGCTAGTCATTTTGAGGACTGGAAAAACGCCAGTAAGCTTGCTGACAAATGTTCAATTATTCTAGCTTCACGGCCAGAGAATAGCGCTGAAAAGACTTTGGCGAAAGGCAAGGACGCAAGCTTTAACGAGGCTGTCGGAAAGTACAGAATAGCAAAAAACGGCTTTCAAGAGGCTGACTTTAAGTTTCCGCATATTAAAGCGCATAATCCTGAGATTCTTGTCTCCTCTTCCCAGATACGCAGCAGAATAAGAGACGGGAAATCCTGGCGTTATCTTGTAAGCGGCAAGGTTTTTGACTATATTAAGGAAAAGGGACTTTATGGCTACAGCGGCAGTGAATATAAATGACAAGGAAGAGCTGGAGAAAGCAATCCTTAGAATAGATGAATATGTAAAGACAGCGGTCAGCGAGGCAAGATATGAGCATTCTGTGCGCACAGCCCGGACTGCGCAGAAAATGTGCTCTATTTACGGGCAGAATCCGCGGGTCGGCTATCTTGCGGGAATTGCGCACGATATGTGCAAGGAATGCCCAAGCGAGGAGCTGTTCGCTCTTGTGCATGATGACGGAATGCCGGTCTCTATCCTTGAGCAGAACCGGCCGTCTCTTTTGCACGGGCGGGCGGCCGCCGTACTTATTCAGAAGAAGTTTGGCGTAAAGGACAGATATGTGGTTGAGGCAATCGCAAACCATACATTTGCGGCGCCGGATTTGTGCGACTTGGGAAAAATCCTTTTTGCCGCGGACAAGATTGAGCCTGGCCGGCCGCAGTCAACGCAGAAGTACAGGGACAATCTTTTCTCAAAGTCCCTGGATGAGCTGACTCTTTCCGTTCTTGAGGAGAATATTGCCTATCTTGAGCAGAGAGGCAAGAAGGTGGCAAGACCTTCTCTTGAGCTTGCCGCCCAGCTAAAAGCAAAGCTAGGAGATAGAAGATGAGGTCGATAAGACATGCGGGCGCAAGCAAAGGCATGCTGTTCCTAGTGTTCATTTCTATTATTATTGTCTCTGTCGGAGCCTTTATATTGCTCTCTCTCCGTGAGGATACTGTTGATGAGAGCCTTAAGAATGACAGTGTGATAAAGACGCTCTTTGTTCTTGAGGACAAGGAGCAGGTTCTCTTTACCGATATTCTTATATATTATCCCGTGTCGCAGCGCGGAGCTCTGATAAATATTCTTGGAAACACAGGCTCAATCTTCCAGAGTCTTGGCCGTGTTGACAGAATCGACGCGATTTACACGGAGAAAGGGATAGATGTCTATAAGTCAGAGATTGAGAATCTTATCGGCCAGCCTATTCCTTTCTATGTAGAAATGAGCCTTTCCGATTTCTCTGACCTTGCAGACATGCTGGGCGGACTTAAGGTCTTTGTGCCGTCCCCTGTTGATGTAAAGACAGAGGAGGGAGAGCGATGGCTGCTTCCGAGCGGGGCGGTTACTCTTGACGGTGATAAGATAACAACTTATCTTTCATATTCAAAGACAGATGAGAGTGAGGCAGAGATTCTTGACAGGCGGCAGAATGTTATGCTCGCTTTCTTGAGCGCAATCAACCGCGATTCATATAAGCTCCTTTCAAAACGCAACTTTCCTTATTATGCGAGAAAGATGCGCTCAAATTTAAATGAGAAAGACTTGCAGCGGCTCTTCGCAGAAATTACGAATGTTGACTCTGAGCGCATTATTCCGCAGTCAATCACCGGCTCAAAAAGGGTTGTGGACGGAAAGGAGCTTCTTTTTCCTTTCTATGACGGACAGCTTATAAAGGATGTTGTAAAGCAGGCATCTAACGCTCTTGTAGATCTTGAGGACACTTCTGTGAACAGAATTTATGTCCTTGAGATACAGAATGGAACAACAGTGCAGGGGCTTGCAAGAAACACCGCCGCTCTTCTAAAAAGCGCCGGTTATGATGTTTTGAGCACAGTCAATGCGGAGAATCAGGATATAGAGCATACACAGATTATAAATCATATCGGCAACGAGGAGGTTGCAAAGAACCTCGGAAATTTTATACACTGCACAAACATCATAGAAGAAACTGTCAGATCGGAGATGGAGGATGAGTATGGAGACAGGGCGGACTTTGCCTCGAATGTTGACTTTACAATTATTCTAGGCAAGGATTTTGACGGCCGCTATGTAAAGAATACGGGAGGAGGAAGATAAAATGGCAGAAAATATTGTATCCAAAACTTCGCGTGAGCAGGCTCTTGATATTGCGCGGATTCTTATGGAAGGTAAAGCGGAAGACGTGGTTGTTATCAATGTTGAGAAGCTTACAAGCTGCGCTGAGTTCTTTGTGATTGCTACAATCCACAGCTCAGCGCACTGGCAGGGACTCGCAAAGCAGGTTAAGGACTACGTAAAGGCAAATGACATGCAGATCCACGCAACCCACACAAAGTCGCAGGGGGGCGATGACTGGAACGTGATTGACACTGGCTCTATCCTGGTTCATCTTATGTCAAAGGATGCAAGGTCTTTCTATGAGCTGGAAAAGCTCTGGCACAGCGGGGAATTTATAGAGATTGCGTAGGGGATGAGATTTCAGCTTTCTTAGCGCGGAAAAAATGGGGAAGATTAGAGAATATAGGTGTGTGCCATATTTTCTAATCTTCCCTTTTCAGTCTTAAACGGCAATAAGACGATTCTGTCTAAATTTCCTCAAAATCATCATTAAAGCCATTGTCCAAATGGGAGCCGTCGCTAGAAGAGTCAGCGTCGTCTTCCTCCAGGTCATCATCAAACGAATCATCATACATGTCATCGTCCTCGAAATCGTTAAGAGAGCTGTCGCTGTAATCTGAAACATCATCTGAGTCAGAAACATCGTCATAATACTCATCATCGTACGAGAAGCCAGAACCGGTGAAAGAATCGCTGAAAGATTCACTTGAACTGAACATTTTGCCTTCCCCACGCTAAAAGCGTATCTAAATAATAAATTTTTCTAGCCTTATCAGTCAATTGAATTTTCATAATTTAATATTAAAAAGTTTAAGAGAATGCGAGCATAGGCTGTATGCTGAAGCGGAAGCGGCGGCGATAATATCTGTAATTGACTTTGCGTTATAAAGTTGTATAATAAATCACTGTGTTTTCTGATATTAAAATCCTTGCTCCGGCAAAGGTCAATCTTGGGCTAAAAGTATTGCCGATACGGCCGGATGGATTCCATAATATCGAGAGCGTTTTTCAGACAGTTTCTCTGTATGACACGCTTACTGTTTCGCATTTTGATGGAAAAGGGTGTGTTGTAGAGGCTGATGGATTCAAGGAGCTTCCTGCTGACAATACGCTTACGAGAACATATAAAGCGTTCTGCAGGTTGACAGGATTTAATGACGGCGTGAGGGTTGTCATTGAAAAGCATATTCCCGCTGGGGGAGGACTGGGAGGAGGCTCTTCGGATGCGGCCTCTTTCCTAAAAGCTCTGGCTCTGGTGAGCAAAATAGAGCTTACGGATTCACTTGCCGATGCCGTTGCCTCGCAGGTTGGAAGCGATGTTTTTTTCTTTCTGCATTGCGGCGAGTCAAAGAATGCCTGTGCTGTTGTTACGGGGCGCGGAGAATCTGTAAAGGCCATTCGTGGCAGGGATGATTTGTTTTTTCTGCTCGTTTTTCCGCAGGTTCATAGCTCTACAAAGGAAGCTTATGGACTTCTGGACGGGCTTTACAATATGGGGAGATTTACTTCTTGTCCTAAGCTGGAGGAGCTGGAGGAAATATACCTTAGGCCTGTAAGGAACTGGACTTTTGCGAACAGCTTTGCTCCTGCCTTATTGCAAAAATACCCCGATATAGGTCTTGCCTTGAGGGATTTAAAAAACAGTGGCGCGCCGTGGGCAGATGTGTCTGGCTCCGGCGCAACAGTTTTCGGTGTCTTTGACAGCAAGCAGGATGCTGAGAATGCCTATTCATTGTTAAAAAAAAATTGGATTCATTGCGCGCTTGTGCGGTGAGCCCGATAATTTTATTTGCAGCGGAGGAGAACTTATTATGGAAGTAACGGAACTGCGCATTAGAAAAGTAACGGCTGAAGGTAAGCTCAAGGCTTACGTTACAGTAACATTTGACAGCGTGTTTGTCGTTCACAATGTAAAAATCATTGAAGGCAAATCAGGCCTGTTTATCGCAATGCCTAGCCGCAAGACAGCTAATGGTGAGTACAAGGATATTGTCCATCCTATAAGCCCTGAGTTCCGTGCGGCTTTG
The DNA here is from genome assembly GCA_964623405.1 of uncultured Treponema sp. Classification (GTDB taxonomy): domain Bacteria; phylum Spirochaetota; class Spirochaetia; order Treponematales; family Treponemataceae; genus Treponema_D. The sequence continues at coordinate 519 of CAZURC010000059.1, read as the reverse complement.
CAGGAAAAAATCTTGTCTGAGTATAATGCCGGTCATGTCATAGAGGATGACGGCACAGGCGAGGATTAGTTTATTTGTAATTTTTTTTGGGACGTCGTCAAGCGGTAAGACAACGGCTTTTGGTGCCGTCATTCCACAGGTTCGAATCCTGTCGTCCCAGCATTTAAGGTCTGCGGGTCTTTGTTTTCAAGGCTTGCAGGCTTTTTTTTAGATCTAAGCCTTATATTTCCTAAGCCCTGTCACTGTATCCGCGCCATGGAAGGCGCGCCTAGTAAAGCGCAAAGGTGAACGGCTTTGCGCATAGATAAAAATTACAGGAAGTAATTTTTATCTACAGGCTTCTGGTCACGTAGCGTGTGCCAAAACCGCACAATAATGTGCTACACGCTAGTTTGACTTGGAACTATTACGTGCCGCTGTCGCGGCTGCAAACTAGAGTGTTTTTGCCACCCGCTCCGCTCCCGCCCGCCATTTTCTTTACAAAAAACTATCATACTGAAAGTTTGTCTCAGGCCTGCC
>CAZURC010000058.1:0-12939 GCA_964623405.1 uncultured Treponema sp. | reverse complement strand
CTGCGTTCGCGGGAAAGTAGGCAGCTGCCGGCTTCTTTTTTTTCTCCCCCCCCCCCCACACACACACAGCACTGTCATATCCTTTGTTTCTTTTTGTCGCAAATTTCATTAATAAGTTCTAACAAGTTTTCGAATTTTCTTTCTATTTTGATTTTCCTATGTTATCCTTTTGAAAACAGCAAAAAAATGAGGTGCATTTATGAAAGTAAAATTCTTTAAATGTAAAAAATGTGGAAAAGTTTTGTTTTTGGTAAAAGATTTTTCCACACCCACGATGTGTTGTGGTGAAGTGATGACAGAGTTAATTCCGGGAACAACAGATGGCGCTCATGAGAAACATGTTCCAGTGATTGAGAGAACTCAGGGAGAAATTAAAGTTCGAGTCGGTTCTGTAGTCCACCCGATGGAAGAAAAACATTTTATTGAATGGATTGCACTTGTAAGTGATAACAGAGCGCAGTTTAAATTTCTTGCTCCAGGAGAAGAGCCTGAAGCAACTTTTTATGTTGGGAAAGACGCCAAAGATAGTTCTGCTTACGAATACTGCAATCTGCATGGACTCTGGGCATCAGAAAATTAATACTATTAGCATGAGGATGATAAATCTATGAGAATTTCTGAAAACGTAGAGTATGTGGGAGTTGACGATCATAAAATCGATTTGTTTGAAGGGCAATTCAAAGTTCCTGCAGGAATGGCATATAATTCTTATTTGATTTTGGATGATAAGTGTGTTGTCATGGACGGTGTTGAAGAGGACTTTGCTGATGAATGGCTTTCGAAAATCAAGGCGGCAGCGGCGGAAAGAGAGATTGATTATCTTGTTGTCCAGCACATGGAAATGGATCATTCAGGAAGCATAGGAAAATTTGCAAAGGCATATCCTAACGCGAAAATTGTTTCTTCTAAAGTCTCATTTACGATGATGAAAAGTATGCTTGGGACAGATTTTTCAGAAAGACAAGTTGTTGCTGTGGAGGGTCAAAAGCTTGAGCTAGGTAAGCACACTCTGAGCTTTATCGCCGCGCCAAATGTGCATTGGCCGGAAGTAATCATGACTTATGAGAGCTCTGAAAAAATTCTTTTCTCAGCTGATGCTTTTGGAAAGTTTGGCGCTAATGATTCTGATGATCAGGAAGGATGGCTTTGCGAGGCTAGACGCTATTATTATGGGATAGTGGGAAAGTTTGGAATGAATGTTCAAGCCGTCTTGAAAAAGATTGCCGGGCTAGAAATCAAAAAAATATGCAGCTTGCACGGGCCTGTCTTGGACAACGATATTGCTTCATATATTGGGTATTATAATACTTGGTCGTCGTATTCAGCGGAAAGTGATGGTGTAGCAATTGCTTATACTTCTGTCTATGGCAACACAAGGAAAGCTGCGCAAAGACTTTTTGAAATCCTGAAGAAAAAAGGCATAGAAGCTGTGATTATGGATTTAGCGCGGGAAGAAACATACGAGTGTGTAGAAAATGCTTTCCGATATAGTCATCTCGTTCTTGCCACTACCTCTTATAACGGAGGAGTCTTTCCTATTATGAGGGAATTCATTGAGCATCTTACAGAGCGTAACTATCAGAACAGAACTGTAGCATTTATTGAGAATGGAAGCTGGGCACCTGTAGCTGCAAGAGCTATGGAAAAGATGCTAGAAAATTCAAAAAATCTAAGGATTCTGCCGGAAAAAGTAACAATTAGAATCTCTTTGACACCTGAAAATGAGCGGCAGCTTGAAAATCTTGCTGATATGCTTTTGATTTGACCGAAACTCCGCTTCCTGAATCCTGCGGCTCTTAGGAGCAGTTAGCTTGCCCCGCGCTGCAAGGGCCGCTTGCGGGTGCTTCGCACCGGCCGTAAGGCAAGCCCTGGAAGCACGGTCAGTCGCTTTTTTGAAGGCCCATTTTTTTTCATATACATAATAAAAATCTAAGGTTATAATAAGATATATGCAGGATACTACAATTGTAACAAGCTCACCTGTCGGACAGCATCTTGAGAGAATCGCAGATCCAGGCCAGGTTTCCTATTTAATGTTCAACAAGAAAAAGATAAATCTTGTCGCGAAAATGACAATCGGCCGCTCGTCAGAATGCAGCATAGTTGTTGACAATAAGCTAGTCAGCCGTGTCCATGCGACTATTCAAAAGATTAAGAATGTTTTTTTTGTAAAGGACGAGAATTCTACAAACGGGACTTTTGTCAATGGACATAGGATTCCAAATGACAAATACGTTAAGCTTAATCCTGGCGACAAAATTACAATTGGTTCTGTCAATTTTGTGCTGGCTTAGGAATCGCTGATGTCCTTGCGCTCCGAGCTGCTAAATTTCCTTAACTCATCTTATCTCCCTGATTATGATTCATTGATGGCGCTTCTCGACAAGTCTGTCTCTTTGCTTGAGAATGAGGACTCTTCCTATAGGCCTAGAGAAAGATCGGGAGAGCGGCTTTCGGGCGGGCTCTTGAATTTTTGCGGAATGGAAGAGCGAAAGCCTGTAATTGTAATTCCGGATATTCATGCGCGCGGCTATTTTCTCATGCATATTCTTGACTGGAAAATACAAATTAATGGAAATACTGTCAGTGTGCTTGAGGCATGTGAGAAAAAGCTTGTTTTTCTAGTCTGCGTCGGCGACTTATTCCATTCTGAGCTAAGATGCTATGAGCGCTGGAAAAAGGCATACGCGCAGTTTAGAAACGGTGTCGTGATAAGCGATGAGATGATTTGTGAAATGCTGGAGAACTTGAATTTGCTTCAAATGGTTCTTTCCTTAAAGCTTGCCTGCCCGGAGAGTTTTCATTGCCTGAAAGGCAATCATGAGAATGTGCTGAATGAGGAGGGAAGGGGGAACCATTCTTTCTATAAGATGGCGGCAGAAGGCGAGATGTTTTTCCGTTTTATGACAGAGAAATATGATGATGCGCTTGTTTATCTCTTCAGCTGCTTTGAGCATTCTCTTCCGCTGTGCGCCGTCTTTCCGAATCTCGTTGTCAGTCATGCTGAGCCGGCTTTTGCTCTTACAAAAACAAAGATAATAAACTATAGAAACTGGCCGGATGTTGTGCTTGCGCTTACCTGGACTGGAAACGGGGTGGCAGAGCCGGGCTCCGTCTCAAAGTCAATAAGAAACCTTGTCGGGAAAGACTGCCGGAATGTTGTATGGATTGGCGGCCATAGACCCGTTTCAGGCAAGTATGCTATGCGTCAGAGAAAAAAATATATTCAGATTCATAATCCTGATGAGGAGAATGTGGCGCTTGTGATGCCAGATAGAAAGTTTGATCCGGAGAGAGATATTTTCAGCGTTGCTTAGACATCAGACACAAGATAGAAGGGAATTTTTATGCCGGAAAAAATACCAGAAGTAATTGGAAAGTACAAGATTCTTTCTCTTGTTGCAAAAGGAGGAATGGGCGCTGTCTACAAGGCCGTTCATCCTTCGTTACGGCGGCTTGTGATTTTAAAGAAGCTTACAATTCGCAACAACAAAATTGTAAAGGAACGTTTCAAGCGGGAAGCGCAGATACTTCTTGATATGCAAAGCCCATATATTGTCCATCTTTTTGATTACTTTATAGAAGGACAGAGCCATTATATTGTTGAGGAATATGTCGAGGGACTGTCTCTTGCGCAAGTCCTAGAAAAACAAGTCGCGCTCGAAACTGAGATAGCTCTTCTTGTTTTTCAGGATGCATGTCTGGCGTTGAAATTTGCACATGCGCGTGGAATTGTCCACCGTGACATAAAGCCTGGAAATATACTCATATCAAAGCGCGCGGAAGTGAAGCTGGCTGATTTTGGAATTGCATCTTCTGAGAGTGATGAGAAACTAGAAAACGCGGAATGGGAAGATGTAAAGCTAGAGAGAGATTCTTTGTCCGCAAACTCTGAGCTCACTCAGCACGGTGTAACTCTTGGCACTCCTGCCTATATGTCGCCAGAGCAGATAACAGACAGCAGGGCTGTTGATAGCCGGGCGGACATATATTCAATGGGCGTGATGCTTTATGAGATGCTTACGGGGACAAAGCCTTTCCCGTCAGCCTTGAATGAAGCCACTTTGGAAAAAATAAAAAAAGGAAAGTATATAAATCCACGTAAAATTGACAAGTCAATTCCGCCTGTGATATGCCGGATGATAAGGAAGATGCTCAGGGCAAATCCTTCGCGCCGGTTTCAGTCTATAGACAGCGTCCTGAAAATCGTAAAAAAATACCTGTCGCAGTATGATACTCATAAAATAAGGATTGCCCTTGCGCAGACCGTCCTTACAAAAAAGCAGTTTGCTCCTCCAGTTTTTGAGAAAAAAAACGAAAGGGGAAAGAAAGCTGTGCTGATTGCCGTGTCTATAGTCCTTGCTGTTTTCTTTTTTCGATGGATCTGGATAAAGGGCTATATTCATAGAACAGTCCTTAGCCATTGGTATGCACCTGTAGTTCTAAGTATGGACATGCCTTCAACTTCATCAATTGATTCTGATCTTCCAGTACGCTCGTTCTTTTTTGTTGACGATGGGAAAGATATTCCGGAAGTGAATGGCAGCCGGCGTGTTTTTGCAGAGATAAAAAACAGTCCGGATGTGAAGGACGGCGGAAAAAAATACGAGACTTATCCTGTATATCTTAGGCCTGGAAAATATAGGGTGAAAATCGCTGTCGGCCCCTATATAATGTGGCATTCTCTAAAAGTTGAGGATAAGCCCCTTAATTTTGAGATTAACAGTTTGCGCAATGCAAAGCGGTCTGTGACCGTTCATGCGGCGAGCTATGACAATGCTGACGGAAAGACGCTTTCCTCTAAGACAGAATTTTATCTTTTATATAAGGGAAAATGGATTTTGCTGGAGAACGCTCCAAAGAGCGAGCTTAAGACAGGATCGGTCATGAAGTTCTGGGCAAAATGTCCGGGATATGAGGATGCTGTTTATTCCCTTATCCTTGACTGGTATCAGGACGAGCTTTTCCTTAATGCCGGTCTCGACAAGATTCCTTTTGAAGAGCCAAAAAAATAGAATTTTCCCGCGCAGATTTTGCTTTGCATAGATTTTCCTTGCCTCCTGTTTTTTTTATGATTAAATTATAATCATGGCTAATAACAATAATAATGACGACGAAAAAAAGACAGGAAACGAAGTTCCTGTGGAAGAGCAGCTTAAGAATGCGATAAAGGATATTATATCCGGTCAGCCGGAATTGAACGGCAAGCCGGTTGATGTTGAGGTAACTGTCTCAAAAGACAGCGGAGCTGATGAGGACGGGAAAGAACAATCTGCGCCTGAAGCTTCGGCTGAGAAGAAAAGCTCTGAGAAACAGGAACAGAAAAAGAAGACATATTCTTCTGGCTCGATAGTTACTGTTGATCAGGTTCTCCCTGTAAAGCTTCCTTTGATTGCTCTTAACGGGCATCCTATTTTTCCAGGAATTTTTACACCTCTTATGATTTCCAACCCTGACGATGTCCGCACGATAGATGACGCTTTCTCAAACGGCGGATTCCTGGGGCTTGTCTTGACTAAGACAGAAACAGAAAATGCGGCAGTGAGCGATATGTATGATGTCGGAACCGCGGCAAGAATAATAAAGAAGATAAATCTTCCAGACGGCGGAGTGAATATATTTGTATCTACCGTCAAGCGCTTTAAAATCAGGCGCACTCTTTCCTCGAGAAATCCTGCTGTAGCCGCTGTGCAATATCTTGATGATGAGGAGAGCGATACCTTTGAGACAAAGGCTCTTACACGCGCCCTTATAAGCGAAATGAAGGAAATCAGCGATAACAATCCTCTCTTTTCCGAGGAAATGCGCCTGAATATGGTGAATATTGATAATCCCGGAAAAATAGCGGACTTTGTCGCCTCAATTCTTAATGTCGAGAAGACTGATCAGCAGAAGGTTCTTGAGGAGCTGAATGTACGCGCGCGCCTTGAGCAGGTTCTTGTATTTATAAAAAAAGAGCAGGAGCTTCTTCGTGTGCAGAGGAAAATACAGAACGAACTGAATGAAAAAGTCGAGAAGAACCAGCGCGAGTATTTCCTAAGGGAAGAGATGAAGTCGATTCAGGATGAGCTTGGAATCGGCGCTGACGGCGAGGGGAATGACTATACGAAGTTCAAAGAAAAGATAGAGTCTTTCCATTTTGAGGGCGAAGTAAAAGAAGAAGTGGAAAGCGAGCTTGAGAAATTCAAGCTTATGGACTCTAGCTCGGCAGAGTATTTTGTGAGCCGCAATTATCTTGATTTAATATGCGCATTGCCGTGGAACGAGGAGACTAAGGAAAACCTTGATTTAGCAAAAGCCTATAGAATTCTTGAGAAAGATCATTATGGGCTGGATGATGTAAAGAAGAGAATCCTTGAGTATCTTTCTGTCCGCAAAATGAAGAAAGACAGCAAAGGCTCAATATTAATCCTTGTCGGACCTCCGGGCGTGGGCAAGACTTCTGTCGGACACTCAATCGCAAAGGCAATGAACAAGCCTTTCTATAGGTTTAGTGTCGGAGGAATGAGAGACGAGGCTGAAATCAAGGGGCATAGAAGAACTTATATTGGAGCAATGCCAGGCAAAATCCTGCAGGGACTTAAGATAACCAAGACAAAGTCTCCTGTCTTTATGATAGATGAAGTTGATAAGATGGGCGCCAGTGTGCAGGGAGATCCTGCCAGCGCACTGCTTGAGGTCCTTGATCCTGAGCAGAATGTCAACTTCAGGGACAGCTATCTTGATCTCCCTTTTGATGTGAGCAACGTGTTCTTTATCCTTACGGCAAACACCCTGGATTCAATACCAGAGCCGCTGCTGGATAGAGCGGAGATTATTCAGCTTGCTGGGTACATTGACCAGGAGAAGCTGGAGATTGCAAGAAAGTATCTTATTCCAAAGAACCTTGCAAAAAACGGTCTTGCGAAAGGACAGGTTAAATATACAAAAGCCGCATTGACAAGAATTGCAGAGGAGTATGCAAGAGAGGCAGGAGTCCGCAACTACGAGAAGTGCATTGACCGTATCCATAGAAAGATTATAACGGAGCAGCTCGCAGGCATCCCCGCTGACATAAAGAAACTGGATGATGTTGTGAAGATTGAAAATGCGGAGCCGGAGTCATTGGAGAAGAAAACTTATGTCGTTGATGCGAAAGATCTTGAAAGATATTTAGGACGGCCAGTCTTCGATGAGAGCGAGATTAAAAAGGCCGATGTGCCTGGAACCTGCATAGGTCTTGCCTGGACTAGCATGGGGGGAGACACCCTTCTGATAGAGGCGATAAGTTTCCCTGACAACAAGGGCGGACTTGTGCTTACAGGACAGATGGGAGACGTGATGAAGGAATCCTCTCAGATTGCATTCAACTATGTCAAGCAGTATGCGATTGAGCATAAGATAAAGCCTCAGAGCTGGTTTGAGCAGAATGTGATTCATCTTCATATTCCAGAGGGCGCGACACCAAAGGATGGTCCTAGCGCAGGCATTACAATGGCGACAACTTTCATGTCCTTGCTTACAGGGCGGATTGTAAAGCCGCATGTCGCGATGACAGGCGAGCTGGATTTGACTGGCTCTGTGATGCCTATCGGAGGACTAAGGGAAAAAACTGTGGCGGCCAAGAGAAACGGAATAAAGACGATATTCATTCCGAAGGCAAACAGCCGCGACCTTGAGGAAATCCCCGATATTGTGAAAAATGGAATAAAGTTCATTCCTGTCACAAAGGCGATTGAGGTCATGGAGCAGGTTTTCCAGCCGGAAAAGAAACATGAGGAGAAATCGGACTACGGGTTCTAAAAAATAACTTGTAATTTTTTTAAGCGCTCTATTAAAGGAGCGCTTTTTTTTGTATATTTAGTTAAACATTATTTTTTTAGGGGCATATATGTTTCCAAGAGTATTTTTAAAGCCAAGAGAAGATATTGAAGTTGCACAGGGGTTTCCGTGGGTTTTTGACAATGAAATTGATCACCTCAAATTTGAGGAGAAAAGCGGGGTAAAACAGGCTTCTCTGGAAGAGTGCGCTGTAAAAGACGGAGAGGTTGTGGAAGTCTTTGCTAATGCCGGCGGATTCTTAGGAACAGGCGTAATAAACAGAAAATCAAAGATTGCAGTTAGAATAATCGGCCGTGAGCATGCGGATCAGATTATGGCGGATACATATTCGTATTATGCTAAAAAAATACAGAATGCGTACGACCTGCGCAAGATGTTCTATTCAATAAAGGATAGCTACCGTCTTGTATACGGCGAGTCCGACTTTATACCAGGCCTTATAGTAGAGCGCTACGCTGACACAAAAAAGAATGTTTATCTAGTCGTGCAGTTTCTTTCCCTCAGCGCGGAGGTATTCAGAAAGGAAATACTGGAGGCGCTTAGAAAAATCATCCGGCCTTATGGAATCTATGAGCGTGATGATGCGCCGGTAAGAGAGAAAGAGGGGCTTGAGCAAAGGTCTTGCTGGCTTGGAGAGGTCCGTGAGAGCTCAATAACAATCCGCGAGAACGATGTGCTTGTCAATGTTGACATTGCCCATGGCCAGAAAACCGGATATTTCCTTGACCAGAAATTCAACCGCTTGTATGCGGCAAGGCTTGCGGGAGGCAGGCGTGTCTTGGACACGTTTTCTCACACAGGAGCGTTTGCCCTTAACTGCATAAAAGGCGGAGCAAAAGAGGCGGTATGCGTGGACTCGAGCCATGAAGCAGTGGACATGATTAACTCAAATATCGCCTTGAACGGCTTTGAGCAGAAGATGAAGGCTGTCTGCGCCGATGTGTTCGATGTCCTCAAGCAGTATGAGGCTGACGGTGAGAAATTCGATATGATCATACTTGATCCTCCGGCATTTACAAAGAATGCAAAGAATATACAAAAGGCTTATGGAGGGTATAAGGAGATAAACTTGCGCGCCATGAGACTGCTTAACGAGGGAGGAATCCTTGTCACATGCTCATGCTCATATTTTTTTGATGCCGACCACTTCTATGGAATGGTTATGAAAGCCGCGCAGGACTCAAGAAAGCGTGTCCAGATTTTCGCAAAGCACGGGGCGGGACCTGACCATCCGGTCCTGTCGGGTTATCCTAAGTCAGAGTATTTAAAGTGCGCTTTTTGCCGTGTGCTTTAGAGCGCTCTTCCTGTAAAAAAGAGGGATAAAGCCTTGCCTTGTAACTGTGTTTTCTTGATAGGTCCTACCGCTGTAGGAAAAACTGCGATTGGAGTGCGTCTTGCAACTATATTGAACGGAGAGATACTTAGCGCAGACTCAAGACAAGTCTACCGCGGACTTGATATTGGAAGCGGTAAAGACCTATGCGATTTTTCTATTCCAGAGGATATTGCGCTCAAGCTGAATCCAGCGCTAAAGGCTAGAATGCAGGACGGAGTTTATAATGTTCCTTATCATATAATTGACGTGACAGACTTGAGCCATGAGTACAGTCTTTTTGACTTTGTTGAGGATTTCTACACAGCGTTCAGTGATTGCCAGAGAAGAAAAGTGTTTCCGGTTATTGTCGGCGGCACAGGAATGTATATAGACTCAATACTTCACCGCTACGACATGATTCCGTTTGTGGAGAGCAGCGGCGCTTTGAAAGAGAAGGCTGAGCTGGAAAGTCTTTCGGAAGATGAGCTTAAGGCCATACTGACAAAAGAGAAGCAGAACCTTCATAACACAAGCGAATTCGGAGGAAAAGACAGAATCATCAAGGCAATCCTCCTGAACCGCTTTTCCAGGACGGAGGAATACAAGGCACTCCGTAAGAAAATCCTGTCCTCCCGCCCGCATGTTGAGCCGCTTGTTCTCGGAACGACACTCCCGCGTCCGCTTGTCCGTGAGCGCATTGCAGCGCGGCTTCGTGAGCGCATGAAAGAAGGGCTCGTAGATGAGGTTCTGTCGCTTCATGAGAGGGGAGCCTCATGGGAGAGACTTGAGAGCCTGGGGCTTGAGTATCGCTTTGCCAGCGAGTATCTTCAGGGAAAAATAGAAAGCGAGGAAAAGCTTTTTGAGCTTTTGAGTCTTGCAATCGGACAGTTTGCAAAAAGACAGGAAACCTGGTTCCACGGAATGGAAAGAAAAGGCATAAAAATAAACTGGCTGCCGGAGGAGATGTCTGTGGACATCCGCGTTCAGGCAGCCATGAATCTTATAAAGACAGAATTAAAGGTCTAGGCAGAAGCCTTTACAACAGCGGCAACCTTTGTAAGGTATCCTGTGCGTATGCAGGAATCAAAAAGCGCCTTGCTTATATAATCTGTTGTAACATCATCGTAGCCATCTTCGTCGCGCACGATGCGTACAACATATCCGTCATCCATTTCTCTGACAACAGTCATGTAGTCAGTTGATTTTCCAATGCTCTTGAGCGTGTATGTACCCATTTTTAATTCCTCCTGCGGTCTATTCCGCAAAAAAATATGTGCCGTACAATATTATTTTCGGTATAATAAGAAAAAGATTAAGGCTTTTTTTCCTGATATGAAAATTACCGATGCTCATCTGCACCTCTCAGAATCTAAAGTACCCTCATTCAAGGACAGCCTTGTTTCCTATACAGGAGCCTCATGCACTCTCTCAAGGCAGGAATTTGACAAGCAGGAGAAGATGATTTCCGGCATTCAAAGTCCGTCAATACGCTTCTTAAGATGCTTTGGAATCCATCCCCAAAATCCCGATCTAAAGAACAGGGATTTTCTTGTTGAGCTTCTGGACAATAACAGAATTGACGCTATAGGTGAATGCGGCTTTGACTTTTTTACAGATGAATTTAAATCCACGAAAAGCATGCAGGAGGAGGCGTGGAGAATCCAGCTGGAGCTTGCAGTTCAGTATGGGAAGCCCCTTGTCGTCCATGGACGGAAATGCACAGAGATGTTTTTCAGTGATAGCCGTATTCTAAAGAAAGTAAGCTCTGTGGTTTTTCATTCCTGGGCGGGAACCTTTGTGGAGGCGCAGTCATTGCTAAAAAGGGGAGTGAACGGCTTTTTTTCTTTTGGAAAGCCCCTGTTGAATGGCCGGAAAGCGTCAATCGATTGTGTCTCAAAGCTGTCTATGGAACGAATACTGCTTGAGACTGATGCGCCATACCAGACTCTAAAAGGCGAGCAAGTTACAGAGCCGGAGGATATACAAGAGGTTTATAAAGAGGCTGCAAGAATCAGGGAGATGGGCATAGAGGAGCTTTCAGATAAAATCTATGGCAATTTTATAAAGGCGTATTTGGTTTCCTAGCTTTATGCGTTATCTTGCAAGATTTGCATAAAAGTCCTCTCCCGCGCTGTTTGTAACAACGAAGCATGGAAGATTGCTTACATCGACAAGCCTTACCGCTTCCATTCCCAGGTCCTCGTAGTCGATTATTTCCTGCGAAGTGATGTATTCACTGGCAATCAGAGCGGCGATTCCCCCCGGAGTTCCAAGATAATACGCTCTATACTCTTTGCAGGCATCTGTCCATTGTCTGCTTCTGTTTCCCTTTGCAAGCGTTACAAGCGCGGCGCCACGGCTCATCAGCGCTTGCGCATATACATCCATTCTGCCGGCTGTTGTCGGACCGAAGCTTCCAATCACCTTGCCTTCAGGAGTACGCGCAGGACCCGCGTAGCAAATTGGATATTTCTTTGTGTAATCAGGCAAGTCTTTTCCTTCCGCAATCAGTTTCTGCCATCTAGCATGAGCCGCGTCTCGCGCAACAAGAATCTTTCCCGACAATATAATCCTCTCTCCAGGCTTCGCTCCCTCAAGCTGCGACAAAACAGAGGCGATACCGCCATTTGTCGAGACTTTCCGCTCATCGCCGGGAGCCTTGCGGAGACTAGGCTCTTGCTTATCCTGCGTCATGTTGATGACATGCTTGTTTCCCGTCAAGTTCTCGTTTGTCGCTTCCTTGAATCCTTGAAGCTCTGATGGATTAGGCACCGTCTTCTCAAGATAAAGTCCTTTATCAGTCAGTATTGCCTTTAGATTCCTGTGCGCTGAGCATGAGACTCCGAATGATATAGGGCAGCTCGCTCCATGCCGCGGGAGCCGCACAACAACTGCGTCAAGCGCAAACTGAGTTCCGCCAAACTGCGCGCCAAATCCTGTTTTCCTTGCAATTTCTATTGCCCTGTCCTCAAGCTCCTTGTCACGGAATCCTAGCTCATTCGCTTCATAGGTCATTCCGCTATATGCTCCCATGGACGCAAGCTTGAGCGCCAGGAGATTCTGCTCAGGACTCAACCCCCCTGCTACAACTGCAATCGTATAGGGAGGGCATGCGCTTGTTCCAAAATGGCTGATTTCGTCTTCCATAAGCTTTGTGAATCTTTCCTCTGTCAGAAAAGCCTTTGTTCCTTGTATAAAGCTTGTCTTGTTTGATGAGCCGCCGCCCTTAGCGCAAAAAACAAAGCTGATTGAGTTCTTAGGCGCCTCTTTTGCAAAAGATGGAACAGGAGCGAGCGAAGCATAGGAGGAGAAAACAGAAACCTGTGCCGGCATGTTGTTTTTCGGGTCGAATTCCTCGTAAAAGCTTTTAGGAACGGAAGTTGAGAACCTAAGCTTCCGTTTGTCATAAACTTCCGCCGCCCCCTGTGAAAGCTCCTCGTATTCATCTGTGTTTCCAAGAAAACCGCAGGGGCCTTTTTTCCAGGCGAAGATGTTTGCTATTCCTGTGTCCTGGCAAAGCGGAAAAATGCCTTCTGCCGCGACCTGCGCATTCTTTAGTATGCACGAGCATACGTATCTGTCATTGGCGCTTGCATCGGGCGACAGGGCGGCCTTTATCACATTCTCAAGATGCTCCTTTGTGAACGTGAATGAAAGACGGGAGAATGCCTTTTCCGCCGTTGCGCGCAAGTCCTTTATATCAGGAAAAAAATCAAAGTCAGTTTCGAGTGCCATAGAATTATTATACCGTGAAATTGAATCAGTTGAAACAGAGCTGCTTGCAGGGGCAATATTCTAAACGC
>CAZURC010000057.1:0-13011 GCA_964623405.1 uncultured Treponema sp. | reverse complement strand
GACGAGATAAAAGAGAAGCTCGACGCATACTACAGAGAGTACGGCGCGCGCTGACGCGGATGCAATAAAGCCCATGTCTCCTGCCGCATGGATGCGGCGCATCACTTTCTCCACAAAACAACGAATTTAATGATTAGACTCGTCACTTTCTCCCACAGGCAGCCAGTCTAATCATTAGGCTCATCATTTTTTCCCAAAGTCAGCCAGTCTAATCATTAGACTCGTCGTTTTCTCCCACAGGCAGCCAGTCTAATCATTAGACTCGTCATTTTCTTCTAAAGTCAGCCAGTCTAATCATTAGACTCGTCGTTTTCTTTCAAAATCAGCAAGTCTAATCACTACGTTTGCCGTTTTCTGTCAAAAACGTGAATCGTACTCAGTACGTGCCCCGCCAGTCATTCTGAGCTGCAGGCGAAGAATCTATATCTCACACAGGAACCGAGATGTTTCGCTACGCTCAACATGACGGAGATGAAGGCTCAAACTGACAGAAATTTATATCCGGAAAATGGTATTCTAAGCAATGCTCTAGATTATCTTTGAGTATTTTCTTTCCAGGTCCTTGATGAGCTTGTACTCAAATGAGTCCACTAGAGCGATATATGATGCCTCTATTACATCGCTTGAGACTCCCATTGTGCTCCAGGTGTTCTCCCCGTCGCTTGACTCTATAAGAACACGCACAGAGCTTGCGGTCGCCGCCTTGCCGTCAAGGACACGCACCTTGTAGTCTGTAAGATAAATCTTCGCCACCGCAGGATAGAACTGGACAAGAGCCTTCCTTAAAGCCACGTCCATAGCATTCACAGGTCCGTCTCCCTCGCCCGCTGTCACCACGGCCTTTCCGTCAACGTCAAGCTTTACCTGGGCAAACGCGCTGTTGTCATCAGCAAAGCGCGGGAATTCTCCGCTTGTCTTATAGTAATGAAGATTGAAGAACGGCTGGTATTTTCCGATTGTCTTGCGGACAAGAATCTCAAAGCTCGCGTCCGCGCCCTCAAACTGGTAGCCGTCATGCTCAAGATCCTTCACTTTCTTGACAATCTCCGCGACAACAGGGCTGCTCTTTGTGAGCGACTTGTCGAATTTCTGGACTTTCTCGACAATCATGCTCTTGCCTGCGACCTCGCTCATAAGGAACACTCTCTCGTTTCCGACTGTGTCCGGCTCTATGTGCTCATAGGCAAAAGGATTCTTGATAACCGCGTCTATGTGCATTCCCGCCTTGTGGGCGAACGCGCTGGCTCCTACATAAGGCATTCCAGGGTCAAGCGCTATGTTTGAAATCTCCGCGACCCGCTTGCAGATTGGAGTGAGCAGCTTTATGTTCTCGTCCGGTATGCACTCATATCCCAGCTTGAGCTGAAGGTCGGCGATTATAGTTGAAAGGTTCGCGTTTCCTGTCCTCTCACCGAACCCGAGAAGCACACCCTGCACCTGAGTTGCCCCTGCCTCCACCGCAATAAGAGAGTTCGCGACAGCAAGACCGGAGTCGTTATGCGTATGGATTCCTATATCCGCCCTGTCCCCGAACCTGCTATAGACAGCTTTTACAGCATTGCCGCATTCAGAAGGCATGGCTCCGCCCTTTGTCTCGCACAGGCAAAGAACCTCAGCGCCGCCTTCCACAGCCGCCTCAAGAGCACGCATGGCATATTCCTCATTCGCCTTATAGCCTGTAAAGAAATGCTCCGCGTCAAACATGACTTTCTTTCCCTTTGACTTGAGGTATGAGACGGTGTCCTTTATCATCTCAAGGTTTTCCTCGAAAGTAGCATGTATAATATCTGTAACCTGGAAGTCCCATGTCTTCCCGAAGATGCACACATACTCTGTGTCCGCAGACAGGAGGCTCTGGAGGTTCGAGTCTTGAGCGCATGTAAGATCCTTGCGTCTTGTAGAGCCAAAGGCGACTATCTTTGAATCTTTAAGCTTAAGTTTTTTTGCCTCGGCAAAGAATTCCATGTCCTTCGGGTTGCTGCCGGGGTTTCCAGCCTCTATGAATGACACTCCAAGCTCGTCAAGGGCAAGCACTATGTTAATCTTGTCCTGCACCGAATAGCTTATGCCCTCGCCCTGCGAGCCGTCGCGCAGAGTTGAATCTAAAATCGCAATCTTCTTTCTGTTTGTCTTTTCCGTCATGAGCACAATTATAGGGAATCTCTAAAACCGCGTCAAATCCGCTTTTACCGGTTTCTGCCCCAGGTTTCGCGCAAAAAAAAATCCCTGCTCTCTTTTTTTAAGAGCAGGGAATCAAAACCCAAACGCGGCGGCTTATTTTACAGCCGCGGCAATTCTCTCAAGAACCTTCTTGCGGTCAAGAGGCTTTACAATATAGTTCTTTGCTCCGAGAAGAAGGGACTTCTTAACAAGCTCCTCCTTTCCAAGAGCGGAAACCATTACAACCCTTGCGTTCTTATCAAAAGCCATTATCTGCTCAAGAGCTGTAATTCCGTCCATGCGCGGCATTGTAATATCCATAGTAACAAGATCCACATTAGGGCAAAGCTCCTTGTACTTGTCTACGCCGTCTTTTCCATCAACAGCTGTGGCCACAACCTCGTAGCCCTCCGATGTAAGAATCTGCCCAAGCTGCTTTGCGACAAATATCGAGTCGTCAACAATCAGCACGCGTATCTTTGTTCCGTCAACTCTTATGCCCTCAGGCGGCCGCTCATTTATTGTCGGGAAGTCCTGCTTTGTTTTCATTCTCTGCCTCCTCTCTTTCTACATGCGCTCGCGGATTGCGACGTTCACTTCAATTTTGCCGCACTCTGTAATAAGCGGAACAATCAGCGCCTCAACGCTGTCTGTCTGCCCGCCAAGAGCCGCAATCTCCATATTCTGTCCAACAAAAAGTGCTGGAGGTGTAAGATCAAATTTAAAGCCCAGCTCATGAAGCTTAGTTACAGCCTGAGCTGTAATCAAGTTCGCAAGCTCGCTGATTGTAGCCTTTGCCAAGTCATCAAATTCCGGAAGCTTCTCTCCGTTCATCTTTGACGCGATATTCAGCGCGGTCTCATAGGTCATGTCAAAAAGAACGCGTCCCTCGACATCTCCTGCAAGACCGACAAGAGCCGCAACACCCATAACAGGCATTGCTGTAGACTTAAGGTACAAATCGCCTCGCTTCACTTCCGCCCCGCCAAGGACTTCTTTTAGTATTTGAAACGAGGTTTCCACAAACGGATTAATGTACTCTACTCTCATAAGTTTCTCCCTATCAGTTTTATTTTGTATATGTGACTATCGTTCCATCTTTATGGGCAACCCACTTTCCGTTGCCTTCCAGAGTTTCGTTCTGTCCAAGAATCAATATGCCGTTTCCTTTCAGCTTTTCCTCAAAATCTGTTATCAGGTTCTTCTGAGCCGCAGGCGAAAGGAAAGAAACAAGGTCTCTCGCGAATATTATGTCGCAGACCGGCAGAGCGTTTGTGTTCGCGCAGTCATGATACTCAAACATTATGCTGTTCTTAAGGTCTGGAACAAAAGTGAAGTCTGAATTCGCCTTGCTCGTAACATAAGGAGCATACCAGTCATTCGCGACATTTGCCGGAACAGAAAGAAGCGGCGCATTGGAGACACTCAGCAAGTCTGTGTCATGCGCATAGATTTTGATTTTCGCAGCCGGATAGCGTTTCTTTAGAAGACAGGCAAGTGAATAGGTCTCCATTCCTTTTCCGCAGCCAGGATTCCAGACAATAATCTGCTTGGCCGTGTTGTCTGGAAGAGCCTTGTACACACTGTCCGCATACTCCTTTGTCCACCACGCCGCGTTGCAAGGAGAATAGAAAGGCTTTAGGAACAAGTCCGCATCCTCCGCGGACGCAAACTGAGTCTTGTCCTTTCCTCTTTCCTTTGCCCATTCTGCGAAACGCTCTTTTACCCATTTCTCGTTCACAGGAGAAACACTGAACTTTCTCATCTGCGCAAGAGATTCTTTTATAAAGTTAAGATCTACGTCATCTCCGCCGGCAGGCTTCTGCTCCGCATTCTTCTGAGCAGAAACTGGAGAATCAGCTGGCGGTTTCGCCTTGAAGTCATCGCCTTTGACAGAAACCTTTGGAGAGCGGGCCATGCTTTGTCTTGCAGCCTCCTCCTCCATCGCCTGGGCCTCTGTCTTAGATCCAAATATTCTCTCTATGTCAAGGAGAATATAGAGTCTGTTGTTTACCTCTACCACTCCCTGAATATACTTTATATTGATATCTCCAAATAGAGGATGAGGCGGCTGGATTGTAGCTTTCTGGATTCCGACAACCTTGTCTATCTCATCCACGACAATTCCGAATGTCTGCTCGCCGATGGACACAATAAGCATATTCTCAAGAGCATCGTCCATGCGCTCAGGAACTTCTATATTGAAAAAGCGCCGAAGGTCAACAATCGGTATAATATCACCGCGCAAGTTGTAGACACCAAGCACAAAAGGAAGAGTGTTTGGAACATAGGTGAATCTTCCCGCCTTTGCAATTTCCTTGACTTTCATGATGTCTATCGCATAGTCCTTTCCCGCAAGGGAAAAAGTGACCATCTTGTAGTCAATCTGAGCAAGCTTGTCATCTTTTTTCTCTGAGCCGCCGGACGCATTTGGAACAGAGCTAGCATAGGCTCCAAGGTTCTGGGCAAGAGCTGTATTAATGTTTGTTGTTTCTGTCTGGTTTACATTAGCCATAATTCTTCCCCGTCCTTATTATTCCATGACGCCGTACTCAGAGCGCGCCTCGATTTCCTGCCGCACGCCAAGCTCCAAAAGCTGGCTCACATCAATAATCAGCGAAACAGAGCCGTCACCGAGAATAGACGCTCCGGCAATTCCTGGAGACTGCGTAAACTGGTCACGCAGAGGCTTGATTACAACATCCTCCTCGCCAATCAAGGCGTCAACCATGACTCCAATCTTTTTGTCCTGAGTTCCAACGATAACCACAAAACAGTACTCGCCCTGATCCGCGTTGCTGATATTGAACAGCCTGCTCAAGCGCAGCACAGAAATAACTTCATTGCGGACGTTCAGGACTTCGTAGTTATCGATTGTGTTAATCTCCTCCTGCTTTATGCGGTGGCTTTCTATGACAGATGCGATTGGAATTGAGTACACCTCTTTTCCAACCTTCACAAGAAGCCCCTGTATAATCGCAAGAGTCAGCGGCAGACGGATTGAGAACTTAGAGCCTTTGCCTGGCTCAGAGGTTACTGTAACAGTTCCGTTTAGCTTGTCAATCATTGTCTTTACGACATCAAGGCCTACGCCTCTGCCCGATACATTTGTAATTTTATCTGATGTAGAGAATCCAGGAAGGAAGATAAGATTCGCAGCTTCCTGCTCTGTAAGAACCTTGTTAGGATGTATAAGACCTTTCTCTATAGCCTTCTGCCTTACTTTCTCTGTGTCAATTCCGCTTCCATCGTCAACAACATCTATTATAATCATGTTGCCTTCGTTGGCCGCCTTCAGGAGAACCGTTCCAGTCTCGTCCTTGCCGAGCTTCTTGCGCTCCTCTGGAGACTCAATTCCATGGTCTACAGAGTTACGTACACAGTGCATGATAGGATCCATAAGATCATCGATTACTGTCTTGTCAAGCTCTGTCTCCTCTCCTTCTATCTGGAGATTGACCTTTTTACCCAAGTCTTTCTGGAGATCGCGGACAACACGCGGGAAACGGTCGAAAATCTGGCTGATTGGAACCATTCGGATTTTCATTACGCCTTCCTGGAGCTCTCCGGCAATGCGGCCAAGGTTCTGGGTAGCTGAATGGAACTTTGTATTCAAGTCCTTGAATTTTGTCTCAAAGGTATCAAAATATCCTGCAATATCTCCATATTCCTGCATGATATTGGCTTTAATATCTTTTACTGATACTCCGTTCTGGATTTCCTCCAGATACTGAGGCAGCTGCTCAAACATCTTTCGGATTTTCTCTCTATAAGCGCCGTCAAGCGCCTGGAAATGAACAAGCATATCCGACTGCTGCAATGCGCACTGGTTAAACGAAGCTTTGGTGATTACAGTCTCAGAAACAAGGTTCATAAGAGCATCTATGCGCTTTGAATCCACACGGAGGATTGAGCTCTGCTGGGCATGTCCGGATGCAGGAGCTGCTTTTGCGGCTGGCTTTTGAGCGGCGCCTTGAGAAGAGGATGCCGCGGCAGAAGAGGCCGGCGCCTGTTTCTGAGGCTCCTGGGCTTGAGCGGCGGCAGGCTCAGGTGATTTCTGCGCCGGAGCGGCAGGCTGAGTCTGGGAAGCTGTCTGTGCATTCTGCTGGCTGTCCGCGACCGCATTGTCCAGGCATTTCGCATCAACGCTCAGTGTCACGTCATCAAGAAAAGCGGTGTCTTCCAGTTGATCCTGAGTGCTTGCAGAGGCTACATAATAAACAACTTCCTTATGGAACTCATCCTCGTAAAGAGCATCAAAATCCGGCACAGTCTTTAGAACAGAGCCTGTAGCTTTCAGGGCGGCGAAAACCTGTATTCCGCCGACTGTATTCATCGGGTTATTCTCGTCGAAAACAACTGTTATTGACCAGAGCTTCTGGTCTTTCTCGCAGCTCTGCTTTAGCTCAAGAAGCTCAAACTCAGACATGTCAACCTTTGCGGCTGAGTCTGCGCTCGCGGCAGGAGAAGCCGAAGAAGAAGGAGCAGCGGCGGGCGCGGGCTTGGAAGAGGATTTCTTTGACTTCTCTCCCCCTTCTGGAATCATTGCTCTGATTTTATTTACAATATCGTCCACATTCTCGCCGTAGACAGAGCCATTCTGCCGCGACTCAAGCATCGCCTTTATAACATCAAGTGCATTAAGGAGAGTATCTACAACATCCTCCGTAACCTTGACTCTGTCTGAACGAACCTCATCCAGCAAATCTTCCATTGTATGGGCAAAATGAGAGATCTCGTTAAATTCAACTGTGGCGGAATTGCCTTTTAGTGTATGCGCCGCACGGAATATCTCATCAATAGCATCGTGGTTTGTCGGGTCATTCTCAATTGCAAGTATATTGCTTTCAAGATTGTCCACCATCTGCTCAGCTTCGGAAAAGTAATCTTTTAGAAGCTCCTCATTGTTGGCATCAAGAAAATCACTCATACATAATATTTTAACCGTTCAATTCCCAAAGTCAAGCAATAAAAAACGTAAAACAAGATGTTAAAACGCGTTTTCATTTAAATGCCCTAAGCCGAAAGGAGGATATGATTTTATGCTAAAGTCCAGGAGCTTTTACGCCGATACTAAATGTGCATAATTATACCCAGGGGGATTTTTATGAAGATGAATAAAAAAATTCTTTCGACCCTGGCAACAGCTGTTCTCTCCGCAGCACTTGCCTCTGCCGCGACTTTCAGCGGACTTGCAGGACTGGAAGGGAAGATGTCCTCGGCGGAAGACTCCGGTTTCTTTGATCCTGTCATGAGCCTTACAGGATTCTTTCAGGGACAGTTCAATATTACACAGAACTTTCTTTTCAGGACTGAGCTTAGCATAACAACATCGGATGTAATAGAAACAAAGCTCACAGAAGACACAGAGGCTGTATTCTGCTTTGACGAGCTTTCCGCCACATACATAAAGCCCTTTCTAGGAATAACCCAGTATTTCAGCGTTTTCAAGGGAACTTACGAGCCTGTTGGCTCAGGGCATTTTCTTGAGAGGCAGTTTGGAACAGGAACAATCGCAAGCCGCCTGTCCGACAGCTATTATGGAAACAAATGCGCATCCCCCTTCTCTATCTACGGACTAGGAGGAGCTTACATAGCCCATATAAACACAGCTCCAATAGCAATGGGACTGTACGTTTACAAGAACAACGAAAATGACGAGGGGATAAGGCAGCTGAACGCGGATCTAAGATACGCCTGCGCGTTTGACTTTATCACAGTAGATGCGATTCTCGGTGTAGGCGCGCCAATGAAGACAGAGAACGGAGATGAGGACGTAATTCTTCTTATTGATGAGGTATATCTGCATACAGGACTTGATATGCTGCTTGGAAACAACCTTTCTCCCGCATCGCTTTTTGTGCAGTTCGGATTCGGCACCCTTCCGATAAAAGGCGGAGATGCGAATGCGGACATATCGTCAGACCAGATCTATCTTATTCTTGAGCCCAGGTTCTCGGCGGAATCTTACAAGGCGCATATCTCGCTGTTCAGCATTCCTGCGGAACAGGCCTCAAAAATGGAAATACTTGAAAAGAACAACACTCTCGGCATAAACATGAACATCTTTACCGACAAGCTCTATATAAAGAACAGGAATTTTACATTTGGATTCAACACAACACTCTCGTTCCCAGGCAAGGACTTTATGGACTTAAAGGATATAGCCAGCTTCTTTGACGAGGATGAGAACTTTACGGTAAAAATAAGCCCTTATCTAGGATTTCCGATAATGTCCGGAGAATTTAAGATGATGCTGCAGGCAAGGCTCAACGGCTTTTCAAGCGATGACGAATGGCAGCATCATTTTAAGATGGACATAGGCTATAAGAAGCTTCTTTAGCCACTGCCTCTTAAAGCTCAAGCGCAGAGAGGCGCCGGCAGGCTTCCTCTATATCCGCCCTGTGCCCGAACGAGCTGAACCTTATAAAGCTCTCTCCCGCGGGACCGAAACCAGAGCCAGGGGTTGTGACAACATGGCATTTATCAAGTATGGTGTCAAAAACATCCCAGCTGGTCCTTCCAGGGAATCTTGCCCACACATAAGGACCGTTGCCTGTAAAGAAAGCCTCGACACCAGCCCTCTTAAAGTTGTCCCCATCCAGCGCGGCCTTTATAAGAGCACCGTTCTCAAGATAGTAGTCAACCTGCTCCCTCATATCACTAAGACCCTGCCCGTCAAGAGCGGCAAGTCCTCCGGCCTGGGCAATGTTTGACGCTCCGTTGAACAAAGTCGTCATCACGCGGTTCCAGTCCTTGTTTACGCTGCTTCCATCGGCAAACTTAAGCTCGTTAGGAACAACGGACCAGCCCAAGCGCACGCCTGTAAAGCCGGCAGGCTTTGAGAACGAGTTTACCTCAATCGCGCAAGTTTTTGCCCCGGGAATTTCAAATATAGTCTTAGGGAGATTCTCATCACGGATAAATGCGAAGTAAGCCGCGTCATAGATTATTATGCAGCCATTCTTGTTAGCAAAGTCAACAAGCGTCTCAAGCTGTTTTCTAGTAGCGGTAGCTCCTGTGGGGTTATTAGGAGAACAGAAATAAATCAAAGTATTCTTCTCAACCTTTGATAGATCCGGAAAAAAGTCATTGTCCGGAGTGCATGGAAGATACGAGATTCCCTTGTATCCGCTTCCAGTGTTTTCCCCTGCAGCGCCTACAACAACAGAGCCGTCCACATAGACTGGATAGGCAGGATCCTGGACCGCGACCTTCACCTTTGAGCCGAACAGAGTCTGTATGCGCGCTATATCGCACTTTGCGCCGTCAGAAATAAAAATCTCATCCGCATCGGCCATTCCGTGGTAAAAGACTTCCGCGATTTTTGCCCTCAGAGATGAATTCCCCTGCTCATCGCCATATCCAGAATATCCTTCCGGAGTCGAGAGCGCCATTGAATAGTCTGACATCGCCTTTGCGATATGCTTTGAAAGAGGCTCTGTCGTGTTTCCAATTCCAAGACTGATTATTTTTGCGTCAGGATGTGACGCGGCATATTCACGCCGGCGGCGGGCAACCTCTGGAAAAAGATAGCCTGCGGTAAGATTAGAAAATCCTGTATTTCGTTCTATCATAATGGGATAATTCTAGCGAAGCAAAACTGTAAATTCAACCCATGTCTCGCCGTCAGAGTCCGCGGCAATTGTGCCGTCATGCTGCTCTACAATTGACCTTGCAATAGGCAGTCCCAGCCCGTAGCCGCCCTTAAGACCGGTGCGCGTCTTGTCCTCGCGGAAAAAGCGGCCGAAAATCTTATCAAGATTCTCTTCTTTTATTCCTTTTCCTGTGTTATAGACCTTGAGGACACAGCGCGATCCGTCATGGAAGGCTTTTACACGTATAATTCCATTGTCAGCGGAATACTTCACCGCGTTATCGACAAGAATCGTAACGACTTGCTTTATCGCATTCTCGTCCCCTGAAAGCCTCATGCCTGCGGCGACGCTCATATCAAGATGCTTACGGGCCTCGTATATGACGCTTTCAAAAGGAAGGACAGCATTGGTCACGGCGGCGCTAAAGTCAAATTCCTTCTTCTCAAGCTCCGACAGGTTCTGATCGCTGCGCGTAAGATAAAGCATGTCTTTCACAAGCTTCCCCATGCGCGCGTTCTCATCTTTTATATATCCCAGCCATCTGTTTCCTGGATACTCAGCCATGACGACAGACAGGTTCGCGTCAATAACAGATATAGGAGTCCTGAGCTCGTGGCTTGAGTCAGATATAAACTGCTTCTGCCTCTCAAACATATCCTCTATAGGCTGCATAATAATCTTGGAAAAAACAAAGCTTGTGGCAAAGGAGTAGAGAAATGAAACTGCAAGGGCAATAGCGGAATAAAGGTATAGCCGCCTCAGCAGCTTCAGCTCTATGTAACGGTTCATTATGCAGACAATAAAAGTATTGCTCTGTATGTATTTTTTCACATAAAAGTAGCCGTCAAGGATTCCTCTTGTCTTTTTAAGAGGAGCAATACTTCGGCAAAGCTCAAACATCTTGCTCAGGCTTTCGAGCGTATTGCTTGAGAATATCAAGCTCACCTTATCAAGGTTCATGTCTGTTCTGAACGACATCGCCGAGCTGACCTCAAGGTTATCCGCAAAAACATAGCCGAGAGGCCTGGTGCCCTCAGAATCAAGAGCAGGCTCCAGGGAGCTCGCTTTCCTCTCATGGAAAAGGAAAGGATAGTCGTCCTGGCGGTTTCCTATATAGGAATTGGCAACCTCCTCTCTCTCATCAGGATTCTTCTCTCCAATTTCCATAAAACGATGAGAATCCATGGACTTTCCGCCGGAAGAAACAGGAAAACCTCCGTTATCCGCCATGGAATAAAGGAAATCCCATGCCTCGCTGTATGAGTGGTGAGTCGCATAAAGATTAAGTGAAACAATTATAAAGGAAAAGAGAAGCATGATAACCGCCATGCAAAGGACAATTATCCATACACGGGTCTTCTTTAAAAGCGTCAATATTTTTCTCCGTCAGGAATAAGTCTATCTGGTAGAGTCTTCCAGAGAGTATCCAATTCCACGGGCTGTGCGGATTCTTACACCGACGCCAAGATTCTCTATCTTTCTTCTGATAAAGCTGATGTAGACCTCGACATTGTTGTACTCAATATTGCTGTCTCCGCCCCATATCTTCTCTATAAGCTGCTCCTTTGTTATTATCTGATGGGGGTTATCAAAGAGCCTGTCAAGAATCTGGTACTCCTTGAGAGAAAGCTTAATAGCCTTTCCATATGTTGACTGAAGCTCACAGTTCTTTGTGCTTAGGACAAGGTCGCCGAAAACGCGGTTGTCATCGCGCAGCTCTCCCTTGCGCCTAGTCAGCGCACGGACACGGGCAAGAAGCTCATCCGTAGAGAACGGCTTTGTCAAATAATCATCTGCGCCAAGATCGAGACCGCGCACTTTGTCTGTTATGTCATCTTTCGCAGTCAGAAGCAACACAGGAACATTGTTCTTATTTTCTCTGAGTGACTTAAGGATTGAAAGGCCGTCCATTCCGGGAAGCATTATGTCAATGATTATTGCGTCGTAGTCACCGTTCGTCGCATAATCAAGCCCGTCATTGCCGTTATAGACAGCATCAACTCCAATCTGGTGGTTCTTAAAAATCTCGACAAGCGCGGCCGAAAGCCGCTCCTCATCCTCAATAAGTAATAATCTCATAGTTGCGTAAATTATACACAACTTATATAAAAAAATCTTAATTTTTGCAAAAACATCGCTTATTGAGAAAAAATAACAATAATCTAAGACTCTGCCGGCTTAGCGTGTGTCAAAACCGCACTTGAGCGTGTGTATGGCTCTCGGCGGAACCTGTCTGTAAAAATCGTGAAAAAAACGATTTTTCAGCCAGAACCCGCCTACGCCGTACACACGCCCACACTGACAGAGTGTTTTTGCCACCCGCTCCGCTCCCGCGCGCCGTTTTCTTTACAACCGGTTGTAATGCGGCAAACGTACTGAGTACGATTCACGTTTTTGACTGAAAACGGCATTCGTCATCATGACGATTCGTGTTTTTAGGTGAAAACAGTGAGTCTAATCATTAGACTGGCCGACTTTGGTAAAAAATGACGAGTCTAATCATTAGACTGGCCGACTTTGGGAGAAAATGCTGAGTCTAATCATTAGACTAGCTGACTTTGGGAGAAAATGATGAGTCTAATCCTTAGACTAGCCGCCTGTGGGAGAAAATGATGAGTCTAATCCTTAGACTAGCCGCCTGTGGGAGAAAGTGATGAGCCTAATCCTTAAATTCGCTGTTTTGTGGGAGAAACAGAATATTCTCTCTTTTCAATGCGCCGCATCCATGCGGCAGCAGACATTGCAGCCGCACAAGTGGCGCGTCCTTGCGGCGGTTTTGACACAACACCATGCAACCAGAATACAGTTTTAATTAGCCTTGGCTTCATTGTAAATGAATGCTAAAAATGCACGTAGGCAAGGTTTGAGCTTTGAAAAACAATCTGCACAAGCGAAGCGCGGAAGCCGTTTTTCAAATCGGGTTCTTGCTGGGAGTGCATTTTTAGTGTTTTCAGAATAATTTGAAGCTAAGGCTAATTAAAGCCGGTTGTAAAGAAACCGGCTCTTTTACATCATCATGCAAATTTTATATAATTATTTCAATCCAATCTTTGAGGTTAATTATGTCAAAAATCCAGATGAAAAACGCAGTTGCCGAGCTTGACGGCGACGAGATGACACGTGTCCTTTGGGCTGTAATCAAGGAAAAGCTCCTCTCTCCTTATGTTGACTTGAAAACAGAATACTACGACCTGGGCCTGAAAAACCGCGACAACACGGACGACAAAGTCACTTACGATGCCGCCGCCGCAAT
>CAZURC010000056.1:11540-13058 GCA_964623405.1 uncultured Treponema sp. | reverse complement strand
TAATTTGACAATCCTGATTTTCTTGTATATATTTTTATCGGTATAAAACAGTGTGCTAATCACTTATTTAAAGTGATTTGTAATATCATATCTATTTTTGGAAGAAAGCCATGCAGTTTTTTGATACTCACGCTCACATCGGGCTTATTTACGATGATCCAATAGAACAATTACGCGTTATAACTCAGGCGCGGCTTGCCGGAGTTACACGTATCATCTCTATAAACAATTCTCTTCATGACTTTAAGAAAGTCTATCAAAATTTAAAGTCTGCGCCAGGAATTTATCATGCTGTTGGAGTCGGTCCGTCTGAAGTTACAACGCCGGGGAAGGACTGGGCAAATACTATAGAAGAAAGCCTTAGCCTTCCCAATGTTGTTGCTGTAGGTGAGACAGGGCTGGACTATTTTAAGCAGTTTGGAGACAAGCGTACTCAGATGGAGCTTTTTATTGCCCAGCTGGAGATTGCGGAAAAACATAATGTTCCTGTGATAATCCATAACCGCGATGCAGGGAAAGATATTTTTGAAGTTCTAAAGCAGAGAATTCCTTCTAAAGGAGCGATTTTCCATTGTTATAGTGAAGACGCTGTATATGCGCAGAAATGCCTGGATGCGGGGCTTAATGTGTATTTTTCTTTTGCAGGAAATTTAACATACCGCAACGCCAGGAATTTGCACGAAACGGTGATGACGGTTCCTCATGACAGAATTTTGATTGAAACAGAAAGCCCTTTCATGATTCCTGCCGAATTCCGTGAGAAAAAACGCACTATGCCTGCGTATTTGCCTTCTACTGCAAAGTTCATGGCAGAAATGCTTGATATGCCGCTTGAAGACTTGAGCAAGCAGCTTTGGGCAAATAGCTGCAGGATTTTCGGCTTGCCGGAATAAAATGTCTCCCTTCAGCTATTATCATCCTGTAGAGATAGGAGATTTGTCTATTGAGGGCAATGTTTTTCTTGCTCCTATGGCGGATTATTCCGATGCGAGCTATCGTTCTGTCTGCGCAGAATGCGGAATGGACTTTGGCTGTACAGAACTTATAAGCTCTGAAGCTTTAGTCCGTAATAATAAAAAAACTTTCGAAATGATGAGCCGTGCGCCAAACGAGAAAACTTATGCTGTTCAAATCTTTGGCTCGAATCCACAGACGATGGCTTGTGCTGCAAGAATTGTGCTCGAAAAGGCATCTTGTGAAATAATCGACATAAACTGCGGGTGTCCTGTTCCTAAAGTAACAAAAACTGGCGCAGGAAGCGCGCTTACAAGAGATCCTGACAGACTTTATCCAATTGTAAAATCTGTTGTGGAGGCAGTAGATGTTCCGGTAACAGTAAAAATTCGAACCGGCTGGGATTCTTCTCATATAACTTTTAAAGAATGTGCGCAGGCGGCGATTGATGCTGGCGCAAAAGCTATAGCTTTGCATGGGCGCACTGCGGCGCAAGGCTATAGCGGAAAAGCTGACTGGGATGCAATAAAAGCTCTTGTTGATTTTGCAGATGGAAGGGTTCCT
>CAZURC010000056.1:7535-11440 GCA_964623405.1 uncultured Treponema sp. | reverse complement strand
GTTGCTAGCTGAGGGAACAAGCCTTTAATATGCCTAGTCCTAATGATGTAATTCAAAAAACTTGTAAATTATTGCATTAGGCTCTAAAATGCTGTTATGGGGATTTTTTCTTTTATAACAGATTTGTTTGAATCGATTTTTATGGCGTCTTCCCCTGATGTAAAGAAAAAGCAGGCATTAAAGAAAATTGATTCTGAGCTTCGCTCAGTCCAGCCCTGCATATACAAAAATGGAATGCTGCAGCCTAATTTTGCAGAGCTTTTTCGTGTTCTTTACGAAAACACAAAGCCTTTGGATGACCTTCTTTCAGATACAATAAGCAGTGATGATGTTAAATGCAAGGGACATTATGAGAATCAGCTCCTGTTGACAGGATTTACTGGTGCAAGCCAAGAAAAACTTGAGAATCTTAGCGCTGATCACAGAAAACAGGAAGTAATGGACTCAAGTATGCCCATAAACAGGGTCTTTGATAACCAGAGACATACACTTGAATATCTTATAAAGGAACTTAATACACCGGAATTCATAAAGATTGACGAGGTGATTGCCTCTCTTCAGCAATTGACAGATTTATGTCGGTACAGCTTTCTTACGGTAATACATAATTTTGATCCGGAATATAACAATCTGAATCCAAATTACAAGCCATCATTCTATTCATGTATTCCAGATTCAATGGCCGCATCTTTTCAAGATTTGTACTATCTTTCTGCAAAGTTTAAAATTACGAATTCGCTCGGTCGTGCTGTTGTCGCACTTGTGCAGATAAAGCAAGGAAGCGCTCCTGTTTCTTCATCAGTTTCAGAAAAATATCTGGGCTATCTAAGAAAAATACATTCTGTTCTGACAAAATATCTTACACCGGATATTCTGCTAAAACTTATCCGTCTTGCAAAGCATGAGCCGGACTTTGTTCCACAAATTGCTTCCTATAAGGTCAATGCGAGGCAAAATTTCGCGAATTATCTTCAGGATAAATTTAAATCTGATGAAACAAGAATCAAGAGCGAGATAAAAGACAATACTATTGCTGTTGATGTGCAGAAACTTTTTGGCAGCCACCCGATGCAGGACCTTAACGGATACAATGCGGAAAACAGCGCAAGAATTCAAATGAACTGTACAAAAGCCTATAACTGGATTACTCCGGTGCAAGTTATAAAAACTTTTATTGCAGAATATTTTGACGAGAAAATCAGGCAGCTCCTTGATGACATCGTAATAGAAGGTTTCTTCGAGAATCAAACTACAAAGAAAGATTTTTCTTCTGCGGTTTATGCTTGTATAGAAAGCATAGATGTTGTTGAAAAGTTTGAGAAATCGTTTGAGCGTAATGGAAAAAATGACCAGGCTGTTATAGACAGCTACATACGCGATGGCAGAAAAGATGTGGATTTTATAAAAAAACTTGAAGCTACTGTCGATAATATAAACGAGCAGGCTCATAAGCTTGTGCAGGAAGTCGCGGCGCAGTTCTATGCACTGTATAAACAGATTGGAGAACTGTTGGTGGATTCAAAAAAAACAAAACCGGATTTGTGCTCAAATATCAAGGTCTTGCTAAGTTCTTCCCGAAACAGGGAAAATTCTTCAAGGCTGGAAACTCAGTTTGAGAATTGGACTGTTTTTCTTGATATTATGAAGAATTATGCGATTATTGGAGAGGTGGAAAGAAAATGAGCCAGGAATTGACTCATCCAGGTTTTAGCCCGGAATACAATGAAATTGTAGATCAATACGAGAAAAAGATTTACGATCTTAAGCAGCTTCTTGAAATCTCTCGTTCACTTTGTTCTACAATTGAATTCTCTCAGCTTATTGAATCGATTCTCTATACTTGCATGGGACAGTTCCGTGTACTTGGAGCAGGAGTCTTTGTTCTTGAGGCTCTGGATTCTGATGTATTTATTCTAGACAGAAACTATAACGGGCTCGAGCTTAGTTCGAATATAAGCTATAAAATTCCGACAAACAATCCCATTATTGCGGCGATTACAAAGAGCGACAGAGTCTTTACGTTGCAAGAACTAAAAGCAGAGCTTCCGGAAGGGACGAACATAGACGCAATTTCATCACTTAATCCGTCTTTGATTGTGCCTCTTGTTCAAAAGAATCATCTTGATGGCATTCTTCTTCTTGGAGAGAGAATTACTTTGCCGGAAGAAACTGGCTACAGTTCTTCTGAAAAAGAGCAAATCCTTGCGATTGCAAGCCTTGCCGCAATTGCAATTTATAATGCGGCTCTGCTTGAGCGCTCATCAACTGATATGATGACGCATTTAAAGCTTAAATATTTCTTTTATAATGTGCTCACAGACAAACTTGATATGGCGATGGTTCAGAATCTGCCGCTTGCTGTGATAATGTTTGATATTGATTTTTTTAAACGTTTTAACGATACATACGGACATGCTTGCGGAGATTATGTTCTTCAAACGGTTGCAAAAATAATCCGCTCATGCATAAGGGCGAAAGATCTTGCTAGCCGTTATGGCGGAGAAGAATTTACCGTAATGCTTGATAATACCGATAAAGATGATGCTATGACCGTTGCGGAAAGAATACGGCAGCATGTTGAAGAATATGATTTTTGCTATGAGAATCAGCATGTAAAAGTTACAATTTCCCTAGGAGTAACTCTTTTTGATACGGAGGCAAATCCCGTAACTTCTCCAAAGCAGCTAGTTGACCAGGCTGACCAAGCGTTGTATGTTTCAAAACGCAGCGGCCGCAACAGGGTTACGTTTGCGGATCAGAAACTTATCTCTGAAATTAAAATTCCGGACTGATATTGGGATTGTTTGTCAAAATATTGTAAAAAGACTCTGGGGCTGAAATTATGTCTTCAATAATAAGAAAACCTTTTCAATACACTTTTAAGAATTCTACTTTTATAATTATAGCAATAAACATTGCAGTCTTTCTTTTGGAAAAACTATTTCCTCCGCTGACGTATTATCTTTCATTAAACGTCAGGAACTGTCTTGGTGCAAAAATGTTCTGGCAGCCTTTCACTTATATGTTTGCGCATGGAAGCTTTCAGCATGTGTTTTTTAATATGCTTGGACTTTTCTTCTTTGGTCTTAGCGTTGAGCGGGCGGTTGGAACAAGAGAATTTGTACTGATGTATCTTCTTGTCGGTACGCTTTGCGGGGTTTTCTCTCTTATTGTTTATTATTTTGCAGGTCTTTGGAACGTGTTTTTGCTAGGAGCTAGCGGAGTCGTTTATGCAATGCTTCTAGCTTATGCTGTTATATTTCCTAGAAACAGGATTTTTATATGGGGAATAATTCCTGTTCCAGCTCCTGTTCTGGTTTTGGGATATGCTCTTATTGAATTCTTTAGCCAGTTCTTTGGAACAAGAGACGGAGTTGCTCATTCTGTGCATTTGGCGGGATTTGGATTCGCATGGATATATTTTGTAGTGCGCATGGGAATCAATCCTATAAAAGTGTGGAGGAATGCGAACCGTTGACTTTCTTAAATCTAAAAAAAAGGCAAATAGCAAAAAAAAATATCCTGGTTATGTTTTTCCTTGCTTTGTTTAATTTGTCTGCCCAAAACTTGAGCCAGGACAGCAAGATACAGATTCTTCTCTGGGCAGAAAAAGAAGCGTATCCGGGTCTAGATTGGGAAAATAATGATGAGAACTGGGTATCTGCATCAGAAAAGGATGGAAGCGGGGAAAATGCGTATGCTTTGCCTGTAAGCCGGCTAAAGAAGACAGCTCCTTTTTTTATTCAAGGAATGCTATATGGATGGAAGGTTGACTATATTCCTTATGATAAGGCAAGAGGCGTAAATGAGTATATTGAATTTGAGAGTATTCAGGAGCTGACAGACGAAGAGAGCAATAAGATAGAATATAAGAATTCAGCTTTTAAGGATGATAGGCTTTACTG
>CAZURC010000056.1:2381-7435 GCA_964623405.1 uncultured Treponema sp. | reverse complement strand
CGTTATAGTGTTATGCTTGATTTTTTTATGGAAACAGATAGAATATTGAAATACGAGACATTTTAAGGATGATTTGTCTTGTGTGGAGCTGGGAGGATTAAAATGAAAAAGCATTATATACTATTAGCTGCCGCTCTTACTTGTCTTGCTGGTTTTGCTTTTGCAGAAGATGTTAATGACTATTTGCCAAAGAAAGAACCGGATTACAATGTAGAAACGATTATTCCAGAAGATCAGCATGTAGGCTCGAATAAAACTGCAAAAGTTGAGCTTCAATATACACCGGGAACTGATGAGGTTCGTTTGTTTTATACCTGCCATGCGGTTGCTTTTGATCAGGGCGAGGCGATGAACACGGCAATCGAAGTGCTAAATGATTTTCAAAAACAGCATGAAGAATATTATGGATATAAATATTTAAAACGTGATTCTGTAAAATATTACAAAGATGAAAAAACTGGCTATAAATGGGCTATGTATCAATCTTTCGTAAGGTTTCAACGATAAAAATTAAAATGAACCAAATATGAGCTGGTTTCTTGTGCGGAGACTGGCTCAAATTTTTTTTATATGGTCATTGGGCTTAGTCGAAATGACCTAAACTGCAATCTATTCTTGAGAGTTCGGCAGGCTCACCTCAAGTAAAACTGGAAATCTAGAAAATGGACGTTCAAAACATCATTAAAAATCTTCACCCGCTTGAAATCAAAGTTCTCTTAAAATATACAGAGAAAGATGATTTGAGTTCTGAGAAGCTTCAAAAGGAACTTGGATATAAAGAAGGACACGCAAATCAAGCTTTTAGCTGGCTAGGAGGAAAGCATCTTTTAAATGTTGCAGCACGGACTCCTCATATTTTCTATGAAATTACAGATTTAGGACGGGAGTATGCTGATAAAGGAACTCCTGAGGAAAGAATAATTGAATATGTAAAGAAGAATGGCGCAAAAACCTTGCCGGAAATTGCCGCTGGAACAGGCCTTGAACAGAAAGATGTTGGCTCTGCGTTTGGTCCTCTTGCGAAAGACGGTGTACTTAGAATGAATGCGGAGAAAAAGGCGGAATATACTGGAGCAAAAATTCCAGCAAGGATTGCAGCAGCCCGTGAGCTCTTAAAAAAAGCGGCAACTACGGAAAATGGCCAGCTCGAAAGCAGTAAGTTGTCTGATGCAGAAAAACAAGCTATTGTCTCTTATGCAAAGAAGCGCGGTGCGCAAGACAGCGCATTTAAGATTATTGAACGTGAAACCGTAATTTATAAACTTACAAATGCAATAAAGGATGTTGTTTCTGGGCTTAAAAATGCAGGAATAACAGGCAACGAAATTGGCGAGTTGACTCCAAGAATGCTGGAGACTGGCGACTGGAAGAAAGGAACATTCCGTGGATACAATATTACAGTTCCTCCTGCACGTATTATTCCAGGACGGACGAATCCTTATGTTCAGTTCTTGGAACATGTAAAAGATAAGCTTTGCTCATTAGGATTTGAGGAATATGATGGCCCTCTTGTGGAAACGGAATTCTGGAATGGGGATGCGCTTTTCATGCCTCAGTTCCATGCTGCCCGTGATATTCACGATGTATATAGAATAAAGAATCCAACACATGCAAAATCTATAGAAGAGCCTTGGCTTACAAATGTTGCGGAAGTTCATAAGAACGGCGGCAAAACAGGCAGCCGGGGCTGGAATTATGAATTTGACCATGAGTTTACCCGCCGCTTAGTCTTGCGTTCCCAGGGAACAGTTCTTTCTGCCCATCAGCTTCATAAAGCAAAAGTTCCAGGAAAATATTTTGGAATTGTCCGTTGTTTTAGATACGATAAAGTTGATGCTACCCATCTTTCTGACTTTTACCAGACAGAAGGTATTATTGCAGGAAAAGACGTGAATTTACGCACTCTGCTTGGAATGCTAGAGATGTTTGCAACAGAGGTAGCGGGCGCCACGGAAGTCAAATATGTGCCAGGCTACTTCCCGTTTACAGAGCCGTCTGTAGAAGTTCATATAAAGCACCCTGTCCTTGGCTGGTTTGAGCTTGGAGGTGCGGGTATTTTCCGTCCGGAAGTTACAGAGGCTCAGGGACTTGACTGTCCTGTCCTTGCTTGGGGCATGGGAATTGACCGGATGGCTCTTATGGCGCTCGGCTTGAATGATTTGCGTGAATTGTTCAGCGAGAACATAGAAGAAGTCCGTCTTCGCAAAGCGAAATTTTAGCCTGCATATTGAAGCAAATTTAGCTCAAGCGCTTTCTTAAATACTTCACTTTCTCCATTTTTGCATAGAGCCGTAACAAAGGGTCGTCCTATAAGAACTTTGTCCGCACCAAAAGCCATTGCAGTTGCAACATCAAGCGCTGTGCGTATTCCGCCGTCAACCCAGACTTGAGCGGAATATTTTTTCAGCTCATTGGCGTAGTTTTGCAAAAATTCCGCAGTAGAGCCTATTCTTGTCTCAACACGGCCTCCATGATTTGAGATATATGCACAATCGGGCCGCAGCTCACCTACAAGCTCAATATCCTCTGGATTAAAGACCCCTTTTATAATAAAGGGGAGATTTTTCTTTCTAACATAGTTTTGGATTTGAATAAGCTGCTTTGCAGATTTTTTTTCCAATAAAGAAATATCTTTCATTGTAGAGATATTAAAAGAGTCAATATCTATTCCGATAGCGCAAGCAGCGGAGCTAACTATGTCAATGTGCTCAAGGACTTTTTTGTTTTCAAACGGTTTTATAAAAAATGTAGCCTTTGTATCTTTGTCTTCTTTCTGTATTTTTTTTACGGCCTTTAATCCGAATTTAATCTTTTCATCCGGAAATCCGTCGCCAACACAAATTTCTATTCCGCAGTGATGAAGGGCTGAGAATATTGAACTATAATAAGTTTCTTCGTCTGCGAAACCAATGTTTTCTAAGGCTCCAGTAATAGGAGCGATTGCGATTTTTGGAATTCTCTCGCTTATAGGGCGCTCAAGAAAATTTATAAATGTAAGCGGATTTTCTTTGCGCAGGACTTCCCAGCCATCGCAGTTAAGGCGAAAATTAATATTTCTGTTTACCCCGCCCATTCCTGGCATCTGGCCTATACAGCCCGTGCCGTTGCAGACAGTGCAAAAATGACATTTGTAATTGCCCATTTCCTGTTGTCAATATTAGCGATATTTGAGAAAAATAAAAATCCTTTAAGGCTATATAACTTGTGCTGTTGCTCCTCAATTTTCATTCTAAACTTCAAATTTTTTAGGCCGATAATTTAAAAGTAGATTTGACCGAAATTTCCCTGGGAGTTTTCTGATGGACAAGAATATAAAAATCTCAACTGTTATCGGAGTTATTCTTTATGTATTTGCGGCAGTTTTCTCTGTTTCACTTTTGCTTGTGCTTTTTGAATTTGGAGGAATCGAGACTGTGGGCAGGACTGCGCTTTGCAAATTTGGAAAAATTTTTACACGCGCTTATGGAATTTGTTCTGTTCTTATACCTGTTTTTTTAGTTATCGCCGCATTCGAATGTTTTATGAGGAAGTGGCATGTAAAGCACGGAGTTGTTCTTGCTGGCTCAGTCATTCCTTTTTTTACTTTGGACGCAATCGAACATGTATGCAGGATGATAATTCAGGGAAACACAGGCGACTCTTTAGTAATGAAGCTTACTGCCGCATTTTTGACCGGTGGAGTTATCATTGCGCTAGAGTATCTTGTTCTTTCAATACTGGGAGATGCTATCGAATTTGCAGGCAAGACAGGGAAAAAGACTAAAAAGCAAGAGCCAATTCTTTCTCACAGGGAAATATATAAAGCTAAAAAAGAAGAAATCGAAGAAACTGGAAAGAAAGAAGATAAAATTGAGGCGGATAGTTTTGAAGCAGATGATTATATAAAAGAAAAACATTCAGACGAGGATAATCCATTCTCTCATATTTTTGATGAGCAAGATAAATTAGCCCAGGAGCAACTGTCTCCAGATGAGACAGAAAAACCGACTGATAAGAACTCTGAGCCAGGGCATACGGCAGAGGGCGTTGAGTCCGATGTTTTTGAAGAAGCTCCGTCTGAAACGTCTGATTCTGATACAGAAAACAGAAATGAAGACAGCGCAGAAGATTATGGTGTGCAAGAGCCTGTTCTTGACGACAATGAGCCAATAGAAGAAGAAAGCGATAATCAACTGTCAGAGCCAGAACTTGCGCAGGAAAATGATGAGCCGCAATCAGAAGAAATTCCTCTAAGCGAAGAGGATTTTGACTTGCCAGATTTGACAGATGAGTTCACAGACTCAGATGATTTTGCAACCAACGAAGCGGCAGTTCCGATAAAAGAAAGTCTAGTTCATCAGGATGACGAAGCTTATTCAGATTACACTCAGGAGCAGGAAGCTCCTTTTGATGGATTTGATTTTCAAAAAGAAGAGGAGATTGACAATGCCATTGAAACAGATGAATCAGATATGGGAGAAACATCAAATACGCTTTCTCTTCCTGAGTATGAAGAAAGCGACCTGGACGTTGAATCTGTGAAGAGTTATTTTTCTGACGATACTGATGCTGAGAAAGATGACAATGATGGCAACTATGATTCTGAGCCTGCAGATGATGGCATAGACGGCGCGGACGATTTTGGAGACGACACAATAGATTTTGAAGACAAGAATAGACATGATGATATTTCTGATTTTGTCGAGGAAAGAAATAACAGTTTCGCTTCAATCTTTGCGCAGATGGATAAGGATGCGGCAGAAAATCCTGTGGAAAGCGATGAGGCTGCCGAGGACAATGATTTTGATGATATATTCAACACAAAGGAAGATGATAAAGACATCCCTAATGAGCTTGATGCTGATCCTTCAGTAAAATCCCCTTACGATGACTTTGAATTTGACCCAAGCGCAGATCCTGTTGTGGATAGCAATGGCCTTCCTTTTGGCCCTGCAATTCCGTTCAACATTGGCGAGAATTCATTTGACGAGGTTGCTAAGGCGAAAAAAAGCGCGGAACCGCTGTCATTTGCAGAAAAAGCTATATTCTTGCAGGATTCTGCAAATGAGAGTACA
>CAZURC010000056.1:0-2281 GCA_964623405.1 uncultured Treponema sp. | reverse complement strand
ACCTCTGTCCGCATAGTTTCTCCTATTCCTGGAAAATCTGCTGTTGGAATAGAAATTCCAAACAAAAAGAGAGCGGTTGTGAGTTTCCGTGAAATAATAGAGCAGCAAAATCCAGCCTTTGAGAAAATGGCGATACCGGTTATTCTAGGCAAGGATATTTCAGGCGAGCCACGCGTAATTGATCTGACAAAGACTCCTCACCTTCTGATTGCGGGCTCGACTGGTTCAGGAAAATCTGTCTGTGTGAATTCTCTTATTCTTTCAATTCTGTACAAGCGCGCTCCAAACCAGGTCAAGCTGATTCTAATTGACCCGAAGGTTGTTGAGTTAAAGCTATATAATGACATTCCGCATCTTTTAACTCCAGTTATAACGGAGCCAAAAAAAGCTTTGCAGGCTCTGCAGTATTGTCTTTGCGAGATGGAGAGACGTTATGCACTTTTGGATAACATGGGTGTGCGTGATATTTCAAGCTATAACCGGCGAATAACAGAGCGAAAGCTTATGCAGGAGAAGATTCCGTATATCGTGATTATAATTGATGAGTTTGCTGATCTTATGGCAACAACGGGAAAAGAGCTTGAATCAAATGTCGCGCGCCTTGCCGCAATGAGCCGAGCCGTAGGAATACATCTTGTCCTTGCTACTCAGCGCCCTTCCGTAAATGTGATTACAGGTCTTATCAAGGCAAATATTCCAAGCAGAATTGCGTTTATGGTTGCAAGCCGCACGGATTCAAATATTATTATTGACCAGATTGGAGCAGAAAAACTACTTGGGAAAGGCGATATGCTTTATGCCAGCGCGACAGATCCATTCCCTGTGAGAATTCAGGGAACTCTCGTAGGAGATGATGAGGTTGAAAAAGTTGTTGACTATGTAAAGCAGTACGGCGAGCCTGATTATATTGATGACGAGATTTTTGTTGATGACGATGATGAAGACAGCGATGGCAACATCGGACTGTTCGGAGACGGAGAAGACCCTCTTTATGACCGTGCCCTGGAGATTGTTGTGCAGTCTGGAAAAGCAAGCGCATCTTACTTGCAGCGCCGTCTTAAGATTGGATATAACCGTGCCGCCCGCCTTGTTGAGGAAATGGAGGAGCGAGGAATAGTTGGACCTCAGAATGGCTCAAAGCCGCGGGAAGTAATACACGTACCGTAAAGCATAGAGCAAGCGCCAATTAACTCCCGCTGACAGAAATAAATTTTTTATCTATAATTCCAAAAAGATGGGGAGGTCTTATGACTGGATATGAAAAAATAGCCATCCTTCTTGGAGAACTTGGGAATGGGGCCAGCGATGCTGTCTTAGATAAGCTTAATCTTTCTAGCGAGCAGATAACCAAAATTCGCAAGGCGATGAAAGCTGTCCGTGGTTATGGAAGCAAAGTCTATGACCCTGAGGATTCAAGCCAAGTGAACAGAGAGCTTGCCGTTCTTGAGGAGTTTAAAAGTTATGGCGAGCTGCGCGGAATTTACCGTGAAGTTCCTCATACGGGCTTTATAAAAACAGAAGGCGGCTCTGCCCAGCAGAATCTGCGCAACGCAGCGGCTGTAAATCCTGAGGCAATTGCAAAGGCCTTGTCCCAGTGGTTAAAAGAAGATAAATAGTGTGGATTAGGCTAATAGCAAAAATAAAGCCCATGCTAAGAAGATTATTCTCTTTTTAGCATGGGCTTTTTGCTTTGGAAAGTTTAATTAGGCTTATTTCTTAGATTTTGCGGCTTTCTTTGAAGCAGTTTTTTTGGCAACAGGCTTTTTTTCTGCGGCCGGTTTTTTTAAGTCTGCTTCAGAAGGAATACAGACGACCACAGAATTTTCTGTATTTGAGAACGGAGCTGGAATGTACTTGTCAGCTTCCCAATCATTCTCCCAGCGGCTTCCGTCAACAAGAAAACGGTACTGGTATTCTTTTCCAGCATCAAGCTCCTTTGTTACAGAGAAAGAGCCATCCTTTGCTTTTTTTAAAGGTGTTTCTGTTGAGCTCCAGCTGTTAAAGTCTCCGGCGATAGAGATGCTGGAAGCTCCACGCGCAGCATCTTTCTCAACAATAAAAGTGACTTTGCATTTTTTTAAGTCAGATGAAAAAGATTTTTTTAATGGCATAATAAATCTCCTATTATGTTATAGTATTCTTAATAAGAAATCATTTTTAATTATGTAAAACTATACATCTTATTGTTAGTTTTGACAATAAAGTATATATTTATTGAGAATAAATTTTCCGCCGATTTATCCAAATTGCAGAGCGGAAGCTTTTTCGTATGAAGAAGCAA
>CAZURC010000055.1:0-13108 GCA_964623405.1 uncultured Treponema sp. | reverse complement strand
AAAATTACATCTATGTATTTTTTTATCACGCAAGTTGCGTTGCAACTTGTATTTCGCGCCTCATTGCACGACCGCTAACGCGGTGTTTTTAAAGGAGAAAAAAAATGAACAAATTAAAATCATCTGTCCGTATCGACGAGCTTGACGGACTTTCAGACACAATCCTGCGGTTTTACAAGACAGACGAGAACGCCAAGGACGACACTTTTCTTGCCATCCAGATGGATAAGCTTGAAGACCTGTCTGCAAGAATTACAAAGGCTGTCTTGAGAGGCAAAATTATCTCAAGCTTAAGCGAGAAAGATGAAGCGCGCACCAGCACAGTGGCTTCCATTGGAAAGGTGCTGAATGGCTATAAGTCTATGATTGATGATGAGACGAAGCGAGCGGCGTCTTATCTTGACGCTATATACAGCAAGTACAAAGATGCTGGACTTGCCAGGAAAAACTATAAAGCCAAAAGCTCGCTCATAGAAAGTTTGATTGGAGATTTTGCAGAAGAGGAGGCTCTTTCATGCATTGGAAAACTTGCAGGTGTTGCTTCTCTTATCTCCTCTCTAAGAGAAGCTCAGGACGCTTTCACTGTCGCAAACGATAGATATGTCAGGGCAGTGAACTTAAAAGGCGAGAGCGCAAGCAGCCTGAAAACGCCTCTGCTTTCCCTTATAAACAGAACGCTTGTCCCGTACCTGACTACAATGGCTGGCGCAGGCAACTCAGCGCTTGCCGGTCTTTCTAAGGACATAGAAAGCGAGATAAAACGCGTGAATACAATGATTTCCACGAGAGCAAAAGCTGGCAAAGCCGCCGCCGAATCCAAGTAGAAAGACTCATACAGTAAAGCTCCGCTTGTGCCGCCACCTGCGGCTCAGGCGGATTTTTTTTGGGGGCCTACTTTATGGGGGCAGTTCAACAACATGTCATGGCGGCATGTCGCAAATAAATATGTTTTCTGCTATACTTTCAGCTATGAATACGAAAAAATTATCCCTGCTTTCGCTGCTGATTTGCGCTTTCTCTTTTCTTTTTTCTTTGACGGTGGTTTCTTTCCATGCCGATATTTCCCTTGCGGCTTTTCCGCTTGCTCTTATATTCACGGCGTTCACAGCGTTCGCCTCTGTTAAAAAGCTTTTCAAGGAAAACAGCCTGAGATTCATTTCTGTTTACAGGGAGCTTCTGCAGTATCTTCCTTATGTGCTTCTGATTGCCTTTGTACTTCGCCGTGCGGGAGCTTTCGGCGCTCCTTTTATTCTTGATGCTATCTCTGTGGCATTCTGGCTTGCTTCGTCAATTCTAGTTCTGGTGGTTCTTCATTACCTTAATCCAAAGAGAGTCTCAAAGGTAGACAAGGACTGGGAGAAATTCATCGAGAAGGAAAAGGAGGAGCGTAAAAAGAATCCTCTTCCGCCGCTTCTAAGGGTTGGAAAGGAAATCTTGAGCTGGGCGGATGCTCTTGTACAGGCGGTGTTCATGGTTCTCCTGCTTAATATTTTTATTGTCCAGCTCTACGAGATTCCGTCTGAGTCCATGGTTCCTGAATTCCTTATAAGAGACCGTGTTGTTGTTTTCAAGACATTAAGCGGACCTAAGTTTCCTCTCTCAGACGTGGGGCTTCCATGTGTCAAGAACTACAAGCGCGGAGATATTGTTGTGTTCCGTAATCCGCATTACACAGATGACCGCAAGAGCGAGGTCAGGACTTTTCTTAGCCAGATTGTCTATATGTGCACCCTTACAACTGTGAACTTGAATGTTGATGAGGGAGGCAACCCGAAAGCCGACCCGCTTGTAAAGAGAATTACAGGCGTTCCTGGCGAGCAGCTTATGATGCAGGACGGTGTCCTGTATTCGCGCACAAAGGCTAGCGATGAATGGAAGGCTGTCGAAGATGACGCAAAGTATGCGGAATGGAACTTGAACACTGTCAAAAGCTCAATAAAGCGCGGGCTTACAAAAGAAAGCTATGTTGTGAGCCAGGAGGAATATGACTCCATGATTGAGTGCGAGGAGGAGCGAAATGCTTTCTCTGTCCAGATGTTCGCTGTCGAGGCGCAAGCTTCGGCCCGCCGTTTTGATGATATGTTCCGCCGTTACAAGGGAGATAGAAATGGCTCTAGCCTTGAGTCCCTTTCGGACTCAAAGTATCTTTTTGAGAATTCTCTTTTTTCCCGCCATTATGCATACACACTTATGCTTCTCTCGTCCTCCGGTGGAAGCGGCTGGTTTGAGCGTTTTATGACTGGCTGGATAGAGAACAAGGACTTTAATTTTAACGGAGATCTGTACGCACAGGCGAATTTCAAATTCAACCTTATGATAAAGCAGACGGTTGGAAAGCTCATCCTCCGTGACGCCGAAATGATTATTGAAGGAAAATCCGCCGATGACATACAGAACGACGCTGAGATAGCCGATCTCATGAGAAGCGCGCAGATGCTCGACAGCTATGCGTTCCTTATGGACAGACGCAACATGCCTGTTTTCCCTGAGAATGATGCCCAGGGGAATCCGCAGTACATTCCGGACAGCTGCTATTTTATGATGGGCGACAACCGTTTCAACTCGCTTGATATGCGCCATTCGTACAGCAACTGGCTGTCTCCGCTTACGGACAAGGACCCTC
The DNA here is from genome assembly GCA_964623405.1 of uncultured Treponema sp. Taxonomy (GTDB): domain Bacteria; phylum Spirochaetota; class Spirochaetia; order Treponematales; family Treponemataceae; genus Treponema_D. Next base: position 10,485 of record CAZURC010000055.1, on the reverse strand, counting down.
TTTCTGTCACTTACTACTCAGACATGGAGCCTCGCTATGTGAGCAAATCAAAGATTCTAGGTACTACGAGCTACCGTTTCTGGCCGCTAAGCAGACGCGGTGTTCCGGGGCATACAGGAAAATAAAGCCAATGATAGCGCTATATGTCAGAATAGCGCAATGTTTTCAAAGGTTTTGACATTTTCTTAGAAAAATACTATATTAACTGCACAGCGCGTAGCCATGAACGGTGTAATTCCAACTGTTCACGGTGACGCGCTTTTTTTTTGCTTTTTAGAAAGAGAGGATGGTATGAAAACTGATTCTAATAGCGCTCAGGCATTAAACCCTATGGCCTATGCGCCTGTCAAGTCTCTTATGCTAAAGATGGGAATCCCTATGATTCTCTCCATGGCGCTTCAGGCTGTCTATAATATTGTTGACAGCGCCTTTGTGTCCAACATGGCGGTGAACGGCGAGCTTGCGCTCAATGCGCTTACTCTTGCTTTTCCTGTGCAGATTCTTATGGTCGCAGTCGGGATAGGAACCGGAGTGGGAACAAATGTGCTCGTCTCAAAGACACTGGGACAAGGAAACAGGGAAAAGGCCGGAAGAATTGCGGGAAACGGCATGTTTCTTTCTCTTTTGATTTATATCCTGTTTGCTCTTTTCGGATTCCTTGGGGTCGGTGTCTATGTGGACAGCCAGACTTCTGATCCTGTGATTTCCGGAATGGCGAAGGACTACCTTTTTATCTGCTGTGTCTTTTCCATGGGAATTGTTTTTTTCTCTATTTTTGAGAAGCTTCTTCAGTCAACCGGCAAGTCTGTGCTCTCGACAGCGGCTCAGGTTACCGGAGCGATAGTGAACATAGTCATGGATCCTATTATGATTTACGGACTTCTGGGATGTCCTGAGATGGGGGTAAAGGGAGCCGCATGGGCAACTGTCTTGGGGCAGGTTTCTTCCTTCCTTATGGGACTTGCGTTCCATTGCTTCAAGAACAGGGAGATTCCGTTCGGGATAAAGTATATGAAGCCAAGCCTCCGCATCTTCGGGTCGATTTATTCAATAGGGCTTCCGGCTATAATAGCCCAGGCTCTTATGTCTGTAATGACCTATGGACTTAACATAATCCTTGTGGCTCTAGGCTCAGAGACGGTTACAGCTTATGGACTTTTCTATAAAATCCAGCAGTTTGTTCTTTTCTGCGCGTTCGGTCTTCGCGACGCCATTATGCCGATTGTCGCATTCAACTACGGCAAGGAGGATCAGAAGAGGGTAAGAGAGGGAATCAGATATGGAGTGCTTTATACTCTTGTCATAATGGCTGCAGGCACGGCCGCTCTTGAGATTTTTGCTCTTCCTCTGGCAAGAGCTTTCGGGCTTTCAGGCATAACAGAAAGCCTTTCCATAAGCGCTATGAGGATTATCTCTATTTCATTTGTCTTTGCAGGTGCTAATATTGCGCTTCAGGGAGTTTTCCAGGCGCTGGGCGACGGAATGGCGTCACTGATTATCTCGGTTCTAAGGCAGATTGTCCTTGTGCTTCCTGTCGCCTGGATTTTGACAAGAGCTGCGCTCATGAATCCTGGGCATAGCTGGATTGTCTGGACGACATTCGTTTTCTCAGAACTGGTTTCTATGCTTGTCTCGATTGCAATGCTTAGAAGAATGGGATTCCGTTTAAGGAAGGTTTAAATGCGGCTGCTGAAATATCGCAGACGCATTTAACTTCAAGTTTGATTCTTAGCTTTGTTTATTAAGCAAGGCAGGAAGAAAATGTTTCTCCCTGCCTTTGACTGCGTCTTATCTTCCGTGGCAGTATTTATATTTTTTGCCGCTTCCGCAAGGGCACGGATCGTTTCTTCCAACCTTAGGCATTGTGCGCCGGACAGTTATGCTTGAGCCCTGCCTTGCGCCTGCCATTACGCGTCCTGCCGCCTGCTGGCTCTGATATACGCTTGAATTTCCTGCGCTGCGCTGGGCTACCCCTGATGAACCGGACTGATCGCTCATGCTCTTTGCCTCCTGGTGCTGCGCGTTCATCTGCATATTGCGCTGGCGCGGCTGCTGAGGCATGTTTATCTGTATGCGGACTTTGAACACCCTTCCGGCGATTGTGATGCGTATGCTTTCCAGCATAGTCTCAAAGGCGTTGAAGCCGTCAATCTTGTACTCAGTGAGAGGGTTCTTTGAGGAATATGAGCGCAGGTGCACAGCTTCCCGAAGACCGTCAAGATACTCAAGCTGGTCAAGCCATTTCTTGTCTATGAGCTGCAGGTACTGGTAGCGTATGAACATATTGAACTGCTCATGGCCGACAAGACTCTCTTTTTCCGTCAAGTCGTTCTGGAGAAGAGCTAAGACCTTGTCCTCTGTGATGTTAGCAGCAGGGAGCTGAACTCCGAAGTTGTCGCGGATATTTGCAAGCAGAGTTGCAAGAGCGTCCTTTCTTCCGTGAGAGAAGTCAGAGAACCACTGGTCAAGATAGTCGTGGGCAGTGTTCATTATGCGCTCAGAGAGCTTGTCATCAGCAAGAATGTCATCGCGCTGACCGTATATGAACTCCCTCTGGTCATTAAGGACATCATCATAGTCAATAAGATTCTTTCTTATCTCAAAGTTGCGCTCCTCAACTTTCTTCTGCGCATTCTCAATGCCCTTTGTGAGCCACGGATGGTAGATTGGCTCTCCTGGCTCCATTCCAATCCTTGTCATTATTCTCTTCATGCGCTCTCCGCCGAACAGACGCATGAGGTCATCGTCCATGGAGATGAAGAATTTTGACCGTCCCGGGTCGCCTTGACGTCCAGAGCGTCCGCGGAGCTGGTTGTCAATGCGGCGCGACTCATGGCGCTCAGAGCCGATTACGTAAAGTCCGCCCAGGGACTTTACTTCCTCGTAGTCTTTCTGCCACTTCTGCTTTTCCTGCGCCACGGCTTCCTTGAGCTGCTCAGGAGAAGCGTCTGTTCCAACGCGCTTTAAGGCGCGCGCCTCGTAGTTTCCTCCAAGCTTGATGTCTGTTCCGCGTCCCGCCATGTTTGTCGCTACCGTTACAGCTCCCTTTGCGCCAGCCTCCGCGATAATCAGAGCCTCGCGCGCGTGGTTCTTCGCGTTAAGCACCTCATGCCGGATTCCTGCCCTTGTGAGCAGAGCAGAAAGGTGCTCGGATTTCTCTACAGATACTGTGCCGACAAGAATAGGCTGACCCTTGTCATGCGCCGCTTTTATTTCCTTTACAATAGCATTCCATTTGTCGTCCTCGTTAAGGTAGACCTCATCCTGCTCGTCTATGCGCGCCACAGGAAGGTTTGTCGGAATCGCGACAACATCAAGATGGTAGATTTTCGAGAATTCAACTGCCTCTGTCTGCGCAGTTCCTGTCATTCCCGACAGCTTGTCGTACATGCGGAAGAAGTTCTGGAAAGTGACAGTCGCCATTGTGCGGTTGCGCTGGGCAATCTTGACGTGCTCCTTGGCCTCAATAGCCTGGTGCAGTCCGTCTGAGTAGCGGCGGCCCTCAAGGATACGGCCTGTGAACTCGTCAACAATCTGCACCTGGCCGTCCTTAACAACATAGTCAACATCGTTCTGGTAAAGAAGATGCGCGCGGAGCGCCTGTGTGAAGTAGTGCAGGAATTCAAAGTTCTGCTCGTCCTGAAGCTTTGTGTCAGGAGCAATCATGTTGTGCTTGTGCAGAATCTGCTCTATGTGAGCCATTCCCTTGTCGGTGAAAGATACACGCTTTGATTTCTCGTCAATCTTATAGTCGCCTTCCATCGCGGCTCTTTCTTCCGGAGTCATCTGCACTTCATCGGGATAGTCGCCTGTGGCAGGATCCTTTGCGACCTCTGTAAATTCGCCGACGTACTTGTCCACCTCATAGTATTTGTAGGTATCGTCTTCTCCCGCTCCGGAGATTATAAGAGGAGTACGCGCCTCATCAATCAAGATGGAGTCAATCTCATCTACGATGCAGTAGTTGAATCCTCTCTGAACCTTGCGCTTGAGATCAATCTGCATGTTGTCACGCAGGTAGTCAAAGCCGAACTCGTTGTTCGTGCCGTAAGTTATATCGCAGGCGTAAGCCTCGCGGCGGGCATCGTTGTCCATGTTGGACAGTATCGCTCCTACCGTGCAGCCAAGATAAGCGAAGACAGGGCGCATCGTGTTGGCATCGCGCTCTGCAAGATAGTCGTTCACAGTTACGACGTGCACGCCTTTTCCTGTTAGAGAGTTCAGGTATGAAGGCGCGACAGCGACAAGCGTCTTTCCTTCTCCTGTCTTCATTTCTGTGATTTTGCCCTGATGGAGGTTTATGGAGCCCATTACCTGCACGTCAAAAGCCCGCTCTCCCCTTACGCGGAATGCTGCCTCGCGGCACAGCGCGAACGCCTCCGGAAGTATGTCATCCAGCGTCTCGCCTTTTGCCAGCCGCTCCTTGAAAATCTGTGTCTGTTTTGGGAAATCCTCAGGAGGAAGAGACTTTGCCCATTCCTCTTTCTCATTGACTTGGTCAACAATAGGCTTGAGCTTTTTTAGGTCACGGTCATTCTGTGACCCGAAAATCGCAGTGAAAATTTTATCTAACATAATGTTAATAATATAGCAAAAAATAGCGCGTATGAAAAGTTATATAGAAAAAACAGCTTAAGAATGCTCTTAAAGTTGACGGCATCGGGGCAATTTTATATTCTTTTACTCAGAATGAGAACAAATAGAACAGGACTGCTTATGACGCTTGCGCTGTGCGCGGCATCATCTGCTTGCCTATTGTCATGCAGCCGCTCCAAGACAGTCGCGTCAATCAGGGAAAACAATCTTTTTACAATAAACTATGGCAGCTTTGAGGATGAGATAAATCTTTTCAACCTTAGCTCATCAGGCAGCGTGAACACATACATGACAATGCTTGACGGCTTTTTCTATATAGCCAACGGCGAGTCGAAGAAAATCATGGAGCTCAACTCTTACGGCGATCTCCTGAGCCTCTACTACAATGAGGACACGACAAAGACACCGTCATTCGCATCGGACAGCACTGTGAATTCCACAAAGAAGGCTATAGCTTATCCGTTCAATACCCTGGGACCCATTGCTGTTGACTCAAAGAAAAGCATTTATGCGGTTGACACACTTCCTTTTGAGAGGCAGGAAATAGACACTGATAACAGGCTTCTCCTTAACTATATTGTCCTGCGCTTCAAGAGCGACGGGACGTTCCAGGACTATCTTGGACAGCAGGGGCCAGGGGGCACTCCTTTTCCATTTATAAAGAACATATATGCGACAAAGAACGATGAGCTTGTTGTAGTCTGCGAGTCGAACGATGGGCCTCTTGTCTACTGGTTCAGCGGCGCAGGCTTCCTTCTCTATACAGTCCAGTTCTCCTCCGATGCGGTTCCTAAGATCAAGGAGCAGGCGGAGAGCGAGAATATGTTTTTTGTTTCTGTGGAGAAGGTTGTGCCGGACAACGTGAGCCGCCGGCTGTACGTTCTTGTGAACTACTTTCAGAATTATCTTGATCCTGCCACAAAGGTGCAGTCAGGGGTGGACTATGAGAAGACAATCCTCTATCCGCTTGATGTTGAGAGCGGCCTTTATGACGACGGGCTTGATATTCCTCCTTACGAGGACTCTGTCTCCGAAAGTCTTGGCAAGGAGGAGTTCTCTGTTCCTTTTGACTTCCTGGGCGTTACGGACAGCGGATGGTTTTTCTTTATGGCTCCAGTAGAGAAAGGCTATCTTGTGCAGATGGTGCAGCCTAACGGCCAGAGAATCCTTAAGAGAGCTTTGCCGGTAAACCACGGCGACATACTTTACTACTCGCTGAGCCTTAGCGGGAACGGAATAATCAGCGGACTTTTCATAAAGAGCAGCCATGCGGAGATTGCCTGGTGGCGCACAGACTCCCTTGTAAGCGGTATTATGAACTAAGCTTCTCTTAAAGAGGTGTGAGCGGCGTGGAAGACAGAAGCGGAATTGATATTGACAAGCTTGAGGAGACAAGAGAGGAGGGCGGTGAGGAGAGCCGGCTTAAATTCTACTATAGCCGCGAGGAGCGGATAAGGAAGGCTCCTCAGTCTGTCAAGGACTTCTATAGCGGCCGCATCAAGGCCTTTAAGCCTGGAATCTTCAGGGCTCTTGTGGCTACCAGGGGCAACCGCCTTATGCTAGTCGCGCTTATCGCCTGCTTTTGCGTTGTCATCATGCTTTCCTTGTTTGACAGAAGAAACGAGGGCTCTATAAGCGCGGTTCCTGTCTCTCTGTCCGCCTTTTCGTTTGAGGATACTGTCTATGTAACGCTCAAGTTTGACTCTCCATCAAAGCGCTACAGAAATGACAGTGAGGCAAGATTCAATGTGGAGATAGAGTTCCTGGATGCGGACAAGAACACAGCGGAGAGGCAGGTGTTTACGCATGTTTACACTGGCAAGGAATCATTTTTAAGGACAACTTTCCGTGATTATGATATATTTAATGTAGCGGCTGATATTTCTCTAGGAGATGAGAGTCTGCCGCTTAGCTGCCGTGTTGAGAAGCGGTAGGAAGAACAGTATGGGAGAGGCTAAGATAAAAACTGCCTGAAATAGCGTCAGTTTTTATCTTGCCAAGTTTGCAGTGCAAACTTGCTTATAAACTGCGTTTCTTCATTTCATTGCAGAAACGCTTAAAAAGTCATTCGAAAACTAAGGTTTTCTTCTTGACTTTTTATGGGAGAGGCTTATGCTTCAGTTTTATTTTCTTTCAATTTTGCTTAACTTGATTGCAGGACTTATCCTTGTCTATGCGACAGACTTCACAAAAGCCCGGAAAAGCCAGAGTGACGGGGCAGAGGTCTTTTCTGCCGAGGACGGAACAGAAAGCGAGGAGACGCAAGGCAAGGAGGATGCGGGAGATGAGGGCGCAGGCGCAAAGGAGGATGACTCGCTTTTTGACAGGCGGCTCAACTTTGCGATAAATGCGAAAGGCTCTTTCTTTGACGATATGACATTCCGGCTTATCGCAGCTATCCTTTCCGGACTGGTGGGAATCATGAAGCTCCTGTCTCCTATCCAGAACGATGTGCCTGTAATCGGCGACCTGATTCCAGCTCTTGCGGGGCTTGGAGCGTGCTTCGCCCTTCTTGTTGAGTATTACTCGCAGAAGACAAACCTGTCGTTCAAGATGCCAGCGGCCCTGGAGACAGTTTTTGTCGGCGGAAGAAAGTATCTGGGAGTGTTCTGCATACTTGCCGGAATACTGCACTTTATATTTCCGCGTGTTCTTTTCCTTTAGGCTGCAACAGCAAGGGAATAATACTGGAGAATAAATAATATGAAACGAAAGTCTATTGCCTGTATTGCCTTTGATGGAAAGAAGGTTTTTATAGCGCACCGCAATCCCACAGGACAGATGGGCGGAAGATGGGAATTTCCCGGCGGCAAGGTTGAGGACGGGGAAAGCGATGAGCAGTCTGTAGTCCGCGAGTTCAAGGAAGAGTTTGGAATTGATGTAGGTGTTGGCCAGAAAGTCGCAGAGGCGACATTCAAGCATTCGGGCGATGACTTTACCCTTAGCGCGTATCTAGTTCACCTCCCGCACAACGGAATGACCGACAAGTTCGCCCTTACGGAGCATTCGGAGTACAGATGGGCGGAGCTAGCGGAGATTCCGATGCTGGACTTTGTTGACTCCGATATGCTTATATATCCGCAGGTCTGCAAATTCCTTGCAAACTCTCTTTAAGCGATATGGGCTGTCCTTGTATGAAAAAAAGAAACAAGTTTCCTGTTTTCCGCGCGCTTCTTGCCGCGCTTATGCTTCTATCCGCCTTTTCATTCTTCTCTTGCAGCGAGAAAGATGTTCCGCTTGCGCTTGACAACTCAGACCCTCTTGCCGCGGATCCAATAACGCAATGGCTTCTTGTTCTCTCTCCATATATAGCATGCCATGAGCAGGCGGACTATGGCGCGGATGTCAAGGATCAGCTTCGCAAAGGGGAGATAAGGCGGATAGAGGGAGAGGCTTTGGTCAGTGTTGACACAGGCTATGAGCAGTGGTACTGCGTGGAGGAGGGCTGGATTCCAGGGGAGTCTGTGCGCGTGTTCTCCAATAAATACCAGGCTCAAAGAGCGCTGTCCGCCCTTAAGTAGCCTGGATATATTGCTTCTGCTTGCAAATGCAAAAGACTAAGCGGTCAGAATTTACACCTTGAACAAGTCTATTTCCGTTCCAATCTTGTCGATTGAGTCTTTGACTTTCTGTGAGATCTCGGAAAGCGAGCTTTCAGACCTGCTGATTCTTTCCGCGCCTTCGCTAACGCCAAGCATATTCCCGCTCATCTTCTTGGTGATTTCCTGCAATGACTCGACTTCTTCCATGATTTTTCCGTTGCGCTCAGCCATTTCCTTTGATGAGGCGCGCACGTTGTTTGTGCTGTCGTTCATGTCCTTGAGCGAGCTTACAATCTGCTCGGAGCCAACCTGCTGCTCGTTCATTGCGCCTTTTATCTGCATTACAAGCTGGTCAGTCTCCTGAATCTTGTTCGACACAATCTGAAGCGCGGAGGCAGATTCCGTTGAGGAAGAGACGACATCCGTGATTGAGTCGCGGATGTTTGTAAGCTGCTCGCCGATTGTCTTTGACTGCTGCGAGGAGGTTTCCGAGAGCTTCCTGATTTCGTCAGCGACAACTGAAAATCCTTTTCCTGCCTCGCCCGCATGCGCCGCCTCAATCGCCGCGTTCATAGCAAGGAGATTCGTCTGCTCAGCGATAGAGGCGATGACAGTGTTCGCCTCCTGGAGCATCTGCGACTGTCCGTCTATAGACTGAATCTGCGTGTTCACGTCCTGCTGCTTGGAGAATCCAGCCTTTGCGTTCTTGGAAAGCTGCTCGAAAGAGAGCGCCATCTTGTCAACCGCGCTGTTCACGCTCGCGATGTTTCCGACCATTTCCTCTACAGCCGCAGTCGCATTGCTTACGCCGTTAGCCTGGTTCTCAATCATCGAATTCAAGTCTGTGATTGAGCGCGAGATTTTTGACACAGAATCCGCGGTCTGATGAACGCTTTTTCCCTGGAAGGAAATCTGGGAGCGTATGTCCGAAATGCTTGCTATGATGCTTGAGATTGCTCCGGAAGTTTCACTTGTGCTTTGTGACATCTGGACTCCGGCAGTTGAAAGCGTTTCCTTTGAGCTCTTTATCTCGCTGATGATTTTCTGGAGCTTGTCGCAGAAAAAGTTAAAGTTGATTACCAGATCTCCAATCTCATCGCGGATAAGAAGCTTTACGCGCTTTGTAAGATCCGCGTCTCCGCTTGCCATGTCCCTGAGAGTGTTTGTGACGTTGTAGATACGCCACATAAGCCAGCGCACAAAAATTCCGCTTCCAATAATCAGGATTGCGCAGAGAACAAGAATAACAGGAAGAACAATCGCGACAGTCTGTCTCCTTACCGCCTCGATTGACACAATGCTTTTCGCAATGAAGAACATTCCGGTGATTCTGTCATCTCCGGACATGATTGGAAAATAATAGCCGTAATATGAAAGCCCTCCGATTGAGACAGGTCCTGCGAAAGCGTTTCCTCCGTAAAGGACCGTGTCTTCTATAAAGCTGTCATCGAGCTTTGTGCCTACTATCGAATTCCCGTCTGAATCCAGCATTGTTGAGGCTGTGCGCACGTCATCTTTATGAACTGTGCACTCAACGTTGTAGCTTTGCGAGATGTAGCTAATCAAATCTTCCGTGGAAAGATCGTAGCCAGTGACAACTGTGCCAGAGACTTCTCCATTTATATAAACCGGCTCTGACGCGATAATCGCATAATTGAAGTCCGCTACGCCCTCGATTCCTGTGGCAGCTGTTCCTGAAAGCGCGCTTGAGACTGTACCGATGTATGAGACATCAACTCCGTCTGTGATTCCTGAGCCTCCGCCTGTAACCACGCGGCCGCCGTCATCAGTTACAAACATAAAGTCAATGCCTGAGTTTTCCGCCAGCGTTGAGACTATGTTCTGCATTGCGTAGGATGAGTCTGTTTCCAGGGCATCCTTAAGGCTAGAATTTGAGGCGAACAGCATTGAGTAGTGGGACAGGTCGTCTTCTCTTGACTTGATATAAAGCTCAACTCCGTCCGCCGTGTGGTTCAAGTCCTCGATTGTGTTGCCAATCATCTTGCTGTTGAAAATGCTGAGCGAAAGAATGCTCACGCCGACCGAGCTTACTATTACAGCGGCGCCGATTATGAGCATGAGTTTTGTTGAGATTCTCATATTGCGCTTCGCTCTTGTGTCGAATCTATCAAGCTCTTTTTTAGACATTTGAGATACCTTTGTCGTTTGAAGTGTTTTTTTAAGAAATAGCCTTATTCTCGAGTTATTTGAGAAACATTGAAAATGCACGTAGGCAAGGTTTGAGCTTTGAAAAACAATCTGCACAAGCGACCAGCCTGTCCGTCAGACAGGAGCGCGGAACACAGTCTGGCTATGGCACATAGACACCAACTTGGCTACCTGTACA
>CAZURC010000054.1:0-13284 GCA_964623405.1 uncultured Treponema sp. | reverse complement strand
TGCTAAGAATGCGCTTGCTGCGTTATCCATTCTGCCAAGACCGCCGCATTGCTGTGCGCTGCGTCTTTTGCGCCGAACAGCAAGGTAACGTTTCCTTCTTGCTGCAATAGTTTCTTCTTAAAATCAGCGGCGAGCGGATTTGCGTTCAACTCATCAATATAGCGCTTTTTGAATTCTTCAAATTTTGTCTCGTCATGCGCATACCATTTCCTCAGCTCTGCTGAAGGCGCAACATCCTTTTCCCAGAAATCAAGCTTTGCCTTTTCTTTTGCAAGCCCTCTCGCCCAGAGACGGTCAACAAGAACACGAAGACCATCACTGTCCGAAGGCGTGTCATATATGCGTTTGATTGCAAGATGTTTCATAATTTTCTCCGTAAAAGCACGATTAGAACTGACGCAGGCCTTTTTCTCCGTCCCGTTGCTTTTCGACAGTGGGGAAATGCTCTATAAGATATTTTCGCTTTGGGCATTGCGCGTCATGGTCGTTAATTATGCCGCACGCCTGCAAATGCGAATAGATTACGACCGGCCCAAGAAACTTGAACCCGCGCGACTTTAAATCTGCGCTGATTTTTTCCGAGAGCGCATTGCTTGCGGGAATAAGTCCGGCTTCGTGGCCTTTGTATAAAATGATTTTTCCGCCGGAGAAAGCCCACAAGTATTCGGAGAATGAGCCGCATTCCGCGCGCACTTTTTGGAATGCCACCGCGTTTGAAATAATAGCACGGATTTTTCGCTCTGCATGAATCATGCCGTCGGTTTTCATAATGCGCTCAACATCGCTCTCGCCGAACAATGCGACCTTATCAAAGTCAAAGCCGCAAAAACACTCGCGAAGAATCTGCCGTTTGTGCAGAACAATGCCGAAGCTAAGTCCGCATTGCATTACTTCCATAGAAATATATTCGAATTGCATCATATCGTCATGAAGCGGTGTTCCCCATTCCTCATGATACGTGCGCTGCAATGTGTTCGTTGAAAACCAGCCGCAATACGCCATTACTGTAGCTCCTCATTTTTGATTCAGATTCAGCTGTGCAAAGTTTCCGCCGTAAGATGAAGCTGCGCCGCGTGAGCTTTCATTCCTTCAATGCAAATCGAAGCGACATCTTTTATGTCCATTCCAAGCATCTCGCAGCCTTTCAAAATCAGCGGGCGGTTGCATTTCGCGGCGAAATTCGGGCTTTTCCATTTTTTCATAAACGACTTGATTTCCATATCGGTGATTCCGTTCGGCCTCATTCTCGCCGCCGCCTGGATAATTCCACTAAGCTCGTCAACCGTAAAAAGCGACTTTTCCATATTCGTCTCGGGCTTCACGTCGTTCACAATCGAATAACCGTGGCTCAAAATCGCGCGGATGTCCTCTTCCGGAACACCAGCCGCGCGCAAAGGCTCTTCTGTGTGCTTCAAATGCTCTTCCGGAAATTTCTCGTAATCATAATCGTGCAAATATCCAACCGCTTCCCAATGCTCGACATCTTCGCCAAAATGCCTCGCCATCGCTCCCATGCAAGCCGAAACGTTCGCCGCGTGAAGCCTCAAATGCTCTTCCGTAACCTGTGAATCATTAAGGCGTTTCGCCTCTTCAAGCGTAAGTTTTTCCATTTTTTGTGCCTCCTAGTGTCTTGCCTCAAACTCAAAGCTTTCAAGGAATTTCTTCGCGCGCTCAGTCTTCGGGTTTTCAAAAAATTCTTTTGGAGTTGACTCCTCGACAATCTCTCCGCCTTCGCCAAAGAATAAAATGCGGTCGGCAACGGCGCGGGCAAAGTTCATCTGGTGAGTCACAATCAGCATTGTCATTCCATTTTTCGCAAGGTCCATCATCACATCAAGAACTTCGCGCACCATTTCCGGGTCAAGAGCGGCGGTAACTTCATCAAAAAGCATAATCTCAGGATGCATACAAAGTGCGCGCACAATTGCGACGCGCTGCTTCTGCCCGCCCGAAAGCTGCCGTGGATAAGCGTATTTTTTGTCGCTCAAGCCCACGCGCTCAAGCCATTTTTCTGCCTCCGCCTCGACTTCCTCTTTTTTGCGGTTCTGGGTCTTCATCGGCGCGAGCAGAATGTTTTTCATCACGTTTAAGTGCGGGAACAAGTCATAGCTCTGGAAAACCATTCCAATCTTCTGGCGGACGAGATACATATCTTTCTTTCGGTTTGAAATCACCTCGCCGTCAAGCAGAATCTCGCCGCCCTGGATTGTCTCAAGCCCGTCGATGCAGCGGAGCAAAGTTGACTTTCCGCAGCCGGAAGGTCCCAAAATCACGACAACCTCGCCCTTCTCCACCGAAACCGAAGTGTCGCGCAGAACAGTAAGCCCGCCGTCAAAAGTTTTCCGAAGATTTTTTATTTCAAGAAGAGGCATTTTTTTTCTCCTAGATTTTCAGCTCTCCAGTCCGAACATTTCGTTCAAAATCTGCGTTCCTGTTTTTGTGCGGAAAATTCGTTTGCGCACATTGAGCGCAGCTTCCTTGTTCTCGCCGTCCTCAAAAAGATTCACCAGAAAATCAGCCTCAACCAGAATCTGATAGTCGGAAGAATCGATGTTCGTGTACGTATGATGATGACCGACCAAAAACTCCACGCGCGAAATCACTTTTTCAGAAAATCCAAGCGGCTTCATCAGCTCGCGGGCGGCGGCAGGTCCTTCCTGCTCCTGCAGCTTTCCATTCTGATGTCCGTATTTTTTCTCGGCAACATGGATTCCGATGTCATGCACGTAAGCGGCGGCTTCAAGTGTGAACAAATCATCTTCGCTCATTTTTTCTGTGCGGGCAATCAGGCGGGCATAGCTGTGGACTTTCGTAAAATGCTGGATTCTGAGCGCGTCGCCTTCATCAAATTTAATCATCGCAAGAAAAAGCTCGTCCAAAAGCTGCTCATTTGATTTTGAAGTTGTGTTTTCCATTTTTTAACTCCTTTGTGAAGTGAATTTACGCTTTCTGCCGTTTCTCAATCTGACGCGCCGCAAGGCTCAAAATCCAGCAGACAAAAAAGTACATCATAAAAATCGTGAAGTAAACTGCAATCGCCGCCGTGGGATTTTTCATCCTGTTCGCCTCGATAATCTGCTGACCGACTTTTATCACTTCAATCACGTTCACAAAAACCACGAGCGAGGTTGTCTTTATCATTCTAGTGATTAAATTCATGCTTAAAGGAATAAGCCGGCGGAAAGTCTGGGGCGCGATGATAAATCGGAAAATCTGGCTTTCGGTCAGACCTAGCGCGCGGCCGGAATCGTACTGATGGCGCGGAACCGCCTCAATCGAGCTTCGCACCAGGTCGCCCATTTCCGCCGTTCCCCACAAAGTGAAAACGATAATCGAAGCCGCCTCGCCGCTCAAATTGATGTCGAACGCATGCGCAACTCCGTAGAACGCGATGAAAAGCAAGACCATCTGCGGCATAATCCGCATCACTTCAAGATATATTTTGGAGAGAACCTTTATCACGGGATTTTTCCTGGTCATGACGAGCCCGAACAAGAAGCCGAGCACGAGCGAGAACGCGACCGACACGAGCGAAATCCACACCGTGACCCAGAGGCCTCCCAGCAGAGCCACGAAATTCTTTCCGAGGAAAAGGACACTGAAGGATTTTGTGATTGCGTCAAGAGTTCCCGAACTGAGCATAGCGCAGCCTCCTTTCAGCGAAGTTTGCAATTATTGAAATCGGAAGAAGAATCACGAAATAGGAAATTGAAAGCAAAAGCAGCGACTCGCTTGTCTTGTAGTAAAGCCCGATCAAGTCCTTTGCGACATACATCAGCTCAGCAAGAGCAATCGCGCTGAAAACCGAAGTCTCCTTTATCATGAACATCACATTGGCGCAGAATCCCGGAACCGATACGCTCACCGCCTGCGGAAGAACAACGTAGAGCATCACCTGCGAGTTTTTCAGACCTAAGCTTTGCGCGCTTTCAATCTGGACTTTTGTGACTCCCTCAATCGCCGAGCGGAACGTCTCCGCCATATAGCTTCCGCCAAGAAAAGTAAGTCCGATTACCGCGCTCTCAGTCGCCGAGAGCATGACTCCCATGCGGGGAAACGCAAAGTACAGGAAGAAAACTTGAATCAAGAGAGGCGTGTTCCTAGAGAACTCAATGTAAACTGAGGCAATCTGTCGCAAGACCGGAACTTTCGCGTAGCGCACAACCGCGCAGAAAAGCCCGACAACAACAGAAAGAAGGATTCCCGCAAGTGAGAGACGCAACGTAACCAGGGCCGCGCTCTCAAACATAGGAATCACTTGTTTTATAAAATCGTAGTCCATGGCATTCAATTCAAAAGAGTGCTAAACTTTCCCCGAAAGTGTTGACACAAATCTATTAACCTATTATATCTGTAGGTATTCACAATGTCTATAGGACAAAAAGGAGACGCAATATGAAAAAAATCATTGCAATCACATCAGCTTTGCTCGCCGTCGCCGCAGCAAACGCTCAGACAGTTCTCAAGGTCGGGGCAACTCCGGAGCCACACGCAGAGATTCTAAATCTTGTTAAGGATGATCTCAAGGCGCAGGGAATCGACCTTCAGGTAATTGAATTCACAGACTACGTCACTCCGAACGATGCAGTTGAAGCAGGAGACATAGACGCAAACTATTTCCAGCACATTCCTTACCTTGAGTCATTCAACAAGGAGAGAGGCTATCATCTTGTGAACGCCGCAGGAATCCACGTTGAGCCTTTCGCAGTATACTCGCACAAAATCAAGTCCATCAAGGACCTGAAGAAAAAGTCAACTGTCGCGATTCCTAACGACCCGACAAACGAGGCGCGCGCGCTTCTTCTCCTGCAGGAAGCGGGACTTATAACACTCAAGGACGGAGCCGGAATCGAGGCCACACCGCTCGATGTAAAGAAGAATCCTCTCAAGCTCAAGTTCAAGGAGATTGAGGCGGCTTCACTTCCTCGCGTTCTTGATGATGTTGACGCGGCTGTCATCAACGGAAACTACGCTCTTCCTGCGGGTCTCTCTGCGAAGAAAGACGGGCTTTTTGTTGAAGGCTCATCTTCCCCTTATGTCAACGTAATCGCTGTTAAGGCGGGCAACGAGAACAAGCCGGAAATCCAGGCTCTTATCAAGGCCCTCAAGACAGACAAGGTCCGCGACTACGTGAGCACAAAATACCCGAACGGCGAAGTCGTGACTGTATTCTAAATACCGCAGATTCATATAAAAATGCTCCTGGGAATAACTCCGCGGGAGCATTTTTTTTGCATGTGGCCATGAAACTTCCTTCATGAACAGAAAATGCGCTGGGGAGCCTTTACGCATTTTTTCATGACCAGAAAATGCGCTGGGAAGCCTTTACGCATTTTTTCACGGGCAGAAAATGCGCTGGGCAGGCTTTACACATTTTTTCACGGGCAGAAAACACGTCTGGACAGCGAATGAAATTATCTCACGGCGAGAAAATGCGTTTTGACGGCCTTTTCACATTTGCGCACGGACTGAAAATGACTTGGGGAGTCTTTTCACGTTTATGCAAAGCCTGAAAAAGCGCTGGGGAGCCTTTTCACGTTTGCTCAAGGGCAGAAAATGCATTTGGTCAGCGGAACAAAAAAAAGGACTGGCTCCCATGCGTCTAGGAAGCCAGTCCCTGTTTTCTATTCAAATATCACTTAAGTGCGAGCGCGCTCTAGCTTAGCCTTTTATCTCGGTATAGGTCTTGGTCTCTGGGTCGTAGACGTAGCCCTCCGGGATTCCGTCAATTGAAACATAGCCGCGCTTTATGAACTGCTCGACATCTGTCGTTGGCTTGAGAGCACCCATCGCCTTGAGCTCGCGGACTGCGTTCTCAAAGGTCTGTCTGCCCTTCTCATAGGACGGCGTGTAGTTGAGCGACTTTAGAATCTCCGTGTTGAATTCAACATTTCCGGAAGTAAAGTCATTCTCCAGCTGAATTCTCACCGCCTCCTCCGGCACTGCCTTTACGAATGCGGCGGCTTTCTGGATTGCTCGGATATACGCTTTCACGCCCTCAGGGTTGTTCTCCAGGAAATCCTCTGTGACAAAAATCTGGCAGCAGTACTCGTCACGGAATTTCGGGTCTGTGCCGGTGTCCATTATAAGCTTGAAGCCGTATTCCTTCTCAACCTTGGATGCCATCGGCTCGTGCAGGGCGATAAGGTCAACGTCGCCGCGGTTCAGGGCCTCTCCCATTATGGACATCTCGTAGACGACAAACTCATTCTCTCCATGCTCAATGTCTGTCGCAATTCCGTAGTCCGCCATTTTTCTCTTCAAGTTGATTACAGAAGCGTCCGTCAGGTTCAGCACTCCGATTTTCTTTCCGCGCAGATCCGCAACTGAGTTAATCCCTGAGTCCTGTCTTGTGAAATACTTTGTACAGCCTGTGTGGACGCCTGTTGCGAACACAACAGGAAGCCCGTTTTCCATTGACTGGAGCATTCCGGAAATAAGCTCGAATCCAGCGTCAACCTTGCCGGAGCCGACAAGCGTTGTTGTGGTTCCTGAGAAGCCTGTCTGGTGCAGCGTCTCTACTTTCTGCCCGATTGCCGCGAATTCCTGCTCAAAGAGACCTGTGAGCACTGCGATATGCATTGGAATCGCGCACAGGGAGCCTGTCCTGTACCCGATTACTGTTGTCTTTACTTCCTTTGCCTTCTTCTTGCAGGAAACAAATCCCGGCAAGACCATCGCCGCGGCCAGCGTGACCGCCAGAGCTTTTGCGATTCTTTTCATCTTATGTCCTCCAAATATATCAGACCCTCGCCTTTTGTCCTGTCTTTTACAGATAGAATTCCGGCTCAGGAATTTTTCCAGCATAGTTCAGTATCTCAAGGATTTCCGTCCTGTAGCGCAGGAACACATCCTGGCTCCTCGCGCGCGGACGGCTCATCTCAATCCTTATGATTTTCTCCACTTTCGCGGGGCGCGGACTCATCACAACAACAAAGTCGCTCAGGTAAACCGCCTCGTCAACATCGTGGGTCACCATAACCATTGTCATCTCGTGCTTCTTCCAGAGACGGAGAATCTCATCCTGCATCGTCATGCGGGTGAACGCGTCCAGAGCGCCAAGCGGCTCGTCCAGGAGCAGAACCTTTGGATGCCCGACAAGGGCGCGGGCAAGGCTCGCTCTCTGCGACATTCCGCCGGAAATCTGGTGCGGATAGGAGTTCTCAAATCCCTTAAGCCCGACAAGCTCAATAAAGTCATCAACATCGCCGCTTTGCTGCTTGTAGATATGGCGCGCCTTGAGGCCGAACGCGATGTTCTCCCTTACGGTCAGCCAGGGAAAGAGATTTGCCTGCTGAAAGGCAAACCCCCTGTCGCTCCCCGGCTCCGTAACCTTCTCTCCGTCCATGAGAATTCCTCCCTCTGTCGGATGCTCCAGGCCGGCGATACAGCGCAAAAGCGTTGTCTTGCCGCAGCCTGACGGTCCGATAAGGCTCACAAAGCTTCCCGCAGGAATCTCAAGGCTGACTTTGTTCAAAGCTGTAACACTCTCCTTGTCCTCGCTATTGAATATTTTTGTAACATTGTCGATTTTGATTTCACCCAGCATATTCTCACCTCTGAAGGCATTACCATTTAACAAGTCCTTTCTGCCATCTCAAGACTCTCGCCCTCACCTTAAAGACAAGGGTTATGATAATTGAGCAAAAAAGGGCAATCAGTATAAGCCCAGCGTAAACGCCCTTGTACTCCGCCATCTCTTTCTCCATGCTTATATACCAGCCGATCCCGAATCTTGCGCCGAACATCTCTCCTGTCATCAGCGCGATAAACGCGGAGACTATCCCAAAGAAAATCCCCTGGAAAATTGAAGGGAGAGCCGCGGGAATGGCGATTCTAAAGACCTGGAACATGTACTTCGCTCCAAGCGTTTTTCCTACCTCAAAATAGACATTCGGGACATTCTGAATTCCGTTGCCTGTCATAAGCACAACCGGAAACCAGACCGCAAGGCCGATTATGAACGCGCTCGCGCCGAAAGTGGTCGGAAAAACAGAAAGAGCGATTGGAATCCAGGCGGTCGCGGGAATCGGGCCTATCACCTTTATGACAGGATTAAGCCAGTAATTCGCCCTCTTGCTGAATCCCAAAAGCACGCCTGTCAGGAATCCGATAATAATTCCCCAGAACACGCCCACTCCCATAAGGCGGCAGGAGTAAAGGACACACTTGATGATAAGCGAGCGCGAGTCAACAAACACGGAAAGGACATTGTCAAAGCTCGGAAAAAGCAGAGCCGGAAGAATGTTCTTCTTTGCTGTTATCAAGTCAAGCAGGCCAAAGAAAATTCCCGCGCCAAAGCAGAACGGCCCGAAATACGCAAGCTTCTCCGAAAGCTTTTTAGAGAAGAATGAGGCAATGAGAAGAACGGCAAACACCGCGAGCGCAAGAAACAGCAGCGCCTCGTAATAGTGGAAGTCAGCGTCCGGATGCCGCCGGTGGTTTGGGATAAGAATCTGTATGGCCAGCGCGAAAATCACTCCCGCAATCGGAAGAATCTTTCTAACCAGTTTTTTATTGTCAGCGAAAGAAATCATTTTTATATTTTCCCCTTTACCTACAACTTTGCTAGTAAATTATGGGGAAACTATAATTCTATAAACCTACCGTGTCAATAGGATTTAATCTTTATTTAATGTTTTTTCTCGCCTTCCGCAGACAAAAAAAAGCGCTCCGGCAAGGAACGCTTTTTATATGTCTAAAGACTTTTCTTTTACTTTACGTAATAAACATAGTTGCTCTTGCGGGGAGAGGCCTTTCCTTCTCCGCCCTCTGCCTTGTAGCCAATCGCGGCATGGCCTATTCCCTCATAGTCGCCTTCTATTCCAAGGTCCTTTAGAATCTGCTTTCCAAAGTCCTCGTCAAATTCTTCCTTTGCGCGGTTTATCCAGATTGAGCCAAGCCCCAGTCCGGAGGCCGCATTCAGAATATTGCCAAGCACAAGAGTTCCGTCATAGACATGGTTCGGAGCGTTCCTGTCGGCAAGGACAATAAGAATTACAGGTGCGCCATAGAACGGATCATGGTCCGGGCCTCCCTTTATTCTTGCGTTCTCAGCGCGGAGCTTTTCTCTAAGCTCCTTGTTGGTTACGGCGATTATTATGGCTGACTGCAAATTCTTTGCGCTCGGAGCATAGGTTCCTGCTTCTATAACCTGCTCAAGCTCCTCATCCGTTATCATGTCGCTCTTGAATTTACGGCAGCTTCTGCGTGTTTCCAGAGCCTTTATAACTTCATTCATAGGAAACCTCCTAAAAAACAATAAACTTTCTTTATAAAATAATAAATTGAAAAAAAGTGCTCAATAGCCACTTGCCATGCGTTTTAGTTTGATATAGAACTATCTCGGAATTTATGATGAACGAAGAATTCATGCGCAAGGCCATTGAGCTTGCGGAAAAAGGCAGAGGCTTTACAAATCCAAATCCCGTTGTGGGCGCGGTGATTGTAAAAAATGGAAAAATTATCGCGGAGGGATACCATCACAAGCTTGGCGATCTACATGCGGAGCGTGATGCGCTAAAAAATGCGCACGAGCACAACGTTGATGTAAAAGGCGCGTCAATTTTCGTTACGCTGGAGCCATGCTGCCATACAGGACGCCAGCCGCCCTGCACGCAGGCAATAATTGAGGCGGGTCTTTCGGAGGTGATATATGGAAGCCACGACCCGAACCCGCTTGTAAACGGCAAGGGAGAAGAAATCCTTGAAGCGGCCGGCATAAAGGTTACGGCAGGCTTCATGCAGGAGGAGTGCGACAAGCTGAACCCTGTCTTCTTCCATTATATAAAGACAAAGATGCCTTATACCATCATAAAGTACGCCATGACAGCTGACGGGCAGACGGCGACCTCAAAATCAGAGAGCCGCTGGATTACAGGACACTCCGCGCGGCAGAACGTGCACAGGACAAGGGCACAGGCAATGGCAGTACTTACAGGAATCGGAACTGCAAGAAAAGACAATCCTATGCTCAATGTGCGCCTTGACGACAACGCTCCTCACCGCCAGCCAACGCGTGTAGTCCTTGACAGCCACTTAAAGCTGAGCCCTCAAAGCGCGCTCGTCCAGACAGCGGATAAAATTCCAGTAATTGTTTTCTGCAAGGACACTCTTTCGGAAACTGAGACTATAAAGAAGTCTTTGCTTGAAAGCAAAGGAGTAAAAGTTCTATCTGCTCCTCTTGAGAAAAACCATTCAGTCCTATACAGCCAGCTCAAGGCGCTTGGAGAAATGGGAATAGACTCAATCCTTGTAGAAAGCGGCGGCACCTTGAACGCCAGCCTCTTCTTTGACGAGCCGGACCTTGTCCAGGAAGTCCATGTCTACATTGCGCCAAAAATCTTCGGCAATGACGGCAGAACAATCTTTACGCCAGTACGGGGAAAAGGAATAGACCTGCCGTCTCAATGCATCAATCTTGGAAAGCCCCAGGTTGAATTCTTTGACGATGACATACTCTTAAAATTCATCCTGCCAGGCATCACAAAGGGAGAAAATCAATAAAATGTTCACAGGCATAGTTGAAGAGACAGGAACAGTAAATTCAATCTCAAAAAGAGGCTCATCGCTTGTTCTCGGCATAGACTGCTCTTTTGCCCACGAGCTTGCTCTAGGCGAAAGCGTGGCGGTAAACGGAGCGTGCCTTACCGTGACATCAAAGACAAGCAGCGGATTTACAGCGGACGTAACTCCTGAAAGCTTCCGGCGCACAAGCCTCGGCTCCCTCCACGTGCAAAGCAGTGTAAACCTTGAGCGCGCTCTCAAGCTCGGCGGCAGGCTCGGAGGACACATAGTAAGCGGACACGTTGACAGCACCGGTACGATAGTAAGCACGCAGCGTGAAGAGAACGCAATAAACCTAAAGGTATCGGTTCCGGCAGAAACTGGAAAATACATAATAGAAAAAGGCTCGGTCTGCATTGACGGCATAAGCCTTACAGTAGCCTCGGTATCAACGGAAACAGACACAACAGCCTTCACTGTGGCTGTAATTCCGCATACATGGCAGAACACAACTTTATGCTCCAAGCACGGAGGCGACAAAGTGAACATTGAATGTGATATTATCGGAAAATACGTAGAGCGTTTCCTGTCATGGAACAAAGCGAGCGGGGATAGCACAGGCAAAGAAAGCAGCGAGATAAGTTTTCTTATGGAGAATTTCACGCGCTTTCACTAAAGACAGTTATATATAGCCTTAATTTCGAGTTTTTCAAGGGATACAAAAAATGCACGTAGGCAAGGTTCCGCTTTGAAAAACAATCTGCACAAGCGAAGCGCGGAAGCCGTTTTTCATAAGCTCACTTCTTGCCGAGAGTGCATTTTTAATGTTTCCAAAGTAATTCGAGATTAGGGCTATATAGAATAGGACAAGAACAAGGGAGAAAAATATGGCAGAAAAAACAGGATATTTCAGCACAATAGAACAGGCTCTTGGCGACCTTAAAGATGGAAAGATGGTCATGGTGACAGACGATGAGGACAGGGAAAACGAGGGGGATCTTATTTGCGCCGCCCAGTTTGCGACACCTCAAGTCCTGAACTTTATGGCAAGCAACGCAAAAGGGCTTATATGTATGCCGATGAGCGCGGAAATCGCAACCAGGCTGGGATTTGACCCGATGGTGTCGAACAACACAGACAACCATGAGACTGCGTTCACAGTAAGCGTAGACCACATCAGCACATCGACTGGAATAAGCGCATTTGACCGTTCTGCAACCGCAATGGCAGTTGCGGACAAGAACGCAAAGCCCAATGACTTCCGCAGACCGGGGCACATGTTCCCTCTTGTCGCAAAGGAAGGTGGCGTTTTTACCAGGACAGGACACACAGAGGCAACTGTTGACCTGTGCCGGCTTGCAGGACTGGAGCAGGCAGGACTGTGCTGCGAGATAATGAGCGCAGACGGGAAAATGGCGCGACTGCCGGAGCTATCAAAGCTTGCGGCAAAATGGAACATCACCCTCATATCAATCGCCCAGCTCATAAAATACCGCAAGTCCCATGAGCAGATTGTTGAGAAAGTCGCGGAGGCAAAGCTCCCGACAAGATATGGAGACTTTAAGATTATAGGATTCGCGGACAAGATAACAGGAGCGGAACATGCGGCGCTCGTAATGGGAGATGTGTCCGGAGATGAAAGCATCCTGTGCCGTGTCCACAGCGAGTGCCTTACCGGAGACACATTCGGCTCACTTAAATGCGACTGCGGAGAGCAGTTTGACGCCGCCATGAAGAAAATATCAAAAGAGGGAAAAGGTGTTCTTCTGTACCTTAGGCAGGAAGGAAGAGGAATAGGCCTCTTGAACAAGATAAAGGCGTACGCGCTCCAAGACCGCGGGCTGGACACAGTAGACGCGAATCTCGCGCTGGGACTTCCCGCAGATGCCCGTGACTACAATTGCGGCATACAAATGCTCAAGTCCCTGGGCATAAGGAAAATCCGACTGATGACAAACAATCCGGACAAGATAAACCAGATAAATACCGGAGACAGTGGAATAGAGATAACAGAGAGAGTTCCTCTTGCTGTCCCTACCCGCCCGCAGGACATCCAGTATCTTACAACAAAGCGTGTGCGCATGGGGCATTTTCTGTAAGCCCCATCCCTCATAAAAAAGAGCAAACCGGACTAAAATCCGTTGCATATAAAACTAATTTATAAACAGGAGATTAGATTATGAACATTATTGAAGGAAAAATCATAGCCCCTCAGGAAACAAAAATCGCGATTGTAGCCGCAAGGTTCAACGAATTCATCGTAAGCAAGCTGATTGAGGGCGCACGCGACGGACTTCTGCGCCACGATGTAAAGGAAGAGAACATTGATCTCTGCTGGGTTCCAGGCAGCTTTGAAATCCCCGTTGCCGCAAAGCATCTTGCCGAAAGCAACAAGTATGGCGCTATAATCTGCCTCGGAGCAGTAATCCGCGGAGCGACAAGCCACTATGACTATGTCTGCGCGGAAGTCTCAAAAGGAATCGCCCAGGTGTCCCTGCAGACAGGGCTTCCTGTAATGTTCGGAGTTCTCACCACCGACACAATACAGCAAGCAGTAGAGCGCGCCGGAACAAAAGCCGGCAACAAGGGCTATGACTGCGCGCTTGGCGCCCTTGAGATGATAAACCTGATGAAAAAGATTTAAGCACTGAACCTATTGGGGCTGTCATAGCCCCAATTTACTTACGCCAGGCAGAGTGTATTGCTAGCACAGCAACGCTTTCTGCTTCCGTCAGTTCACAGACTTTTCAACTGTTTTTCAGGAAAATGAAGATATGC
>CAZURC010000053.1:6748-13321 GCA_964623405.1 uncultured Treponema sp. | reverse complement strand
TTCTCCACCCATGGTTATATTATAACGAGATTTTAGCAAATCCACAAGCGAGGCACGGTGGGCAAAGAATCCGTAACCGTCATCTCACGCAGCAATCGTCATCCAGAGCTTGTTTCGGGAGCTATATCTTTCAGACAGCTTGTTCATGCCAATGCTAGAGATGCAATGCCTGCTCCCAGAATTTCGGCTTACTATTATTATAGTCAATTTCCTGCGTAGCACAAAATTTGTTAAACTCTTTCTCTATTTCTTCTGACTCTACAGGCTCTCCACCCAGAAGTTTATTAATTGTATTATTTGTTTTTTTCCCATCAACTTCATATTTTTCAACACCTTCATTATGCTTTTCCATTGTGTTTTGCGCATAGCCTAGGAAGCGGCTTGGAAAAAACATAGCCCTAGGTCCATCTTTTGCACAGACAAAACATTTTCCCTTTTTCACCAAGTCTTTCGCAAACTTCCGTTCAGTCTCATTATTGCCAGCAAGATATGAAACAAGTGTTTTTACATTCTCCAGCAGCTCATTTTCATTTTTAACGAAATCCATATAACATCTCCTTGGACTGTTTTGTATTAAGGTTGGTTAGAAAGAACGGATTACCAGAACATAGAAGGGGGAATGTTTCCAACTGGCTGAAATATAACCTCTATCTTCGAGAGCCACAATATATGCATAAAAAAGATTTGTATCGACATTCATCTGACTTGAAGTCTGACTTGAAGTCTGACTTGAAGTCCAATAAAAACCGTCAGTCCTTGTAAAACTGCTATCTGCATAGCTTGGATTCAGCCCCGCTATCACAGCAAGAACAGAATCTATCTTTGTCCGATTCCTATCTATATAGGAGAGCTCTTCAACAGTCGGCATATACCATCCGTCTGTAACTCCGCCCAAATAATCACTGTATGTTGCGCCGTAACTATTTACCCAGCAAAACGCAGGATAATTTGTTGCCGAATTCAAAGTACCCAAAGGATCAACAGAACATATAACATCCCAGTTGTCGCTTCCATCTATATCACCAGTGAATGTGGCAATGCTTGTCGCTCCATAGAAGATTTCGCTTGTGATTGGTGTGCATTCAATAGCTGTAAAATCTGTTTTAAATCCTGTTGTATCTTCTGCTGCCCATTCCAATAGACTTGATGAACTGTGCAGTCCCACACCGAACGCTGCTCCGTAATCATTAAATCCCGCAACCACTGCAACAGGCGGGTTTGAAGTGTTAATTGCAGTATAAAAAGCCGGCTCAACAAGACTTCCATCCGCAAGGACAATCTGCCCTGCTTCGTAATTGCTGTAGTCTTTTACAGCAAATGTGCCTTCAATCGACTTGCCTCCGCTTGCAATTGTCAATGCATATTCACCTGCCGTTCCAGGAATTGTAAGCGTTACTGTAAGCACAGTATCGTTTGTAATTGTTACTATAGAGCTATCTGTAATAGAAGTTTTAGAGCAGCTGACAGCAAACGAACTGCTTGTTATATCAGGAGCAGTAAAATTCTTCCCCGTAACAGACGCGATTACTGTATTATCCTCTTTGGTAATTCCTGCATTAGGAATTCTAAACGAAGTAAATTTAGGCACATCATAAACTTGCAAGTTTGCAGTCTCGTTTTGTTCAATCCCGTCAAATAAAATCTTCACCGTATAAATGTCATTACTTGTCGGTATCAAAATATCCGCTGTAAAATCTGTTTCATGAATTTCAAAACTACTTGTATCAACTGCAACTGTATCGACTGTTCCTGTGCTACCATAAAGCTGCAATGTGATTTCTCCAGCTATGTCCAGATTTGTTCCTGTCACAGTAGCGGTAGTTATGTCTCCGCTTGTAACATCATCTACACAAACCTTGGTTGTAGAAAGAGAAATAGAACTCACTGCCGCATCATCAGAGATGTTCAAGGTTGCAGTATGCTCAGTGTCGATTATTCCGCAGACTTTCGCGCGGATTGTGTAGTCCGTTCCTTCCACTGTTGAACTTGATAAACCTGGTGCAGTCACTGTTGCGCTTGCCGTATTGTTTGCTATGTCAATTGCCGCCTCATAGTTTGTAATGACAGAACCATTAACAAACTGAATTTTTATAGTTGCATCCTCCTGAGCGGAAATCAAGTCAAAGTTCGAGCCATAAACAGTCACGTTTACTGTTAAATCAGAATCGTTATAAACAATATGGCTTCTGTCAAGTTCAATCTTGCTCACAAGAGGACTTTCTGCCGGTGTTACAATTGATGTGCTTTCTGTGCTTTCTGTGCTTTCGTTTCCTGCCTTGTCAACAGCCTTGACTGCAAATAGATAAGTACCGCTTCCCGGCTCAATATCAGTTAATGTAAAAGACGTTTCTGAAATGCTGACACTAGAAACATTTTCAGTTCCGTCAATACAGTAGCTTAAAAGATAATAATCAACATCAGTGTCCACTGTGCTCCAATCGGCAACAATTTTCTTTTCAGAATAACTGTATGAAACAATAAATTTATTTACAGCAGGGGCTGTCTTATCAATATTCGATATTGTAATCCATGCAAGCTTTTTCTGTCCTTCCGAGTCGCTTGCCGCAACTGTAAAGCTTCCGTTTTCCGTAACAGCAAAAGTTTTTTCTTCGGTAATATCAATCCCATTTTCAAGAACATCTGAAACTTTATAAAAAAGCCCGCTTGTATATGAAATCTTGTTTATTGTTCCGGAATCTTCTGTCGCAGCGCTTACTGTTACAGAAACATTCGAATTTGTCGCTTCGCTTGTGCTTGGGGTAAGCATAATTTCAATTGAAGATGGTTTTGTAATTTCAACCCTGCCTGTAGTAATTCCGCTTGACTTGTTTCCACTCGTATCCATTGCCTTCAATGTAAACCGATAATAATCTCCAACTGTAAGACCTGCTATTATGGCTGATTGTGTGCCTGGAGCGACAAAGATGCTGTCAGTCTCCATTGTATAGACCGCACGACTGCCTTCCGTATTATTCAAATATGTGATTTCTATTCCAAACAGGTCTTCATCGCTCGGATCTGTCCAATTTAAATAAACTAAACTGTCAACAACCTCTATAGAAAGATTTGAAACATCTTCGGGAGCTGTATAGTCCATTGTGTCAACAGGAGTCGCTTTAACCACGACACCTGCCGCGGTGTTCTGACTTTTATCCAAGGCAGTAAGAGTGAAAGTGTACTCTGTCGCATTTGCAAGCCCTCCTATCAGCACAGAAGAGCTTCCATTTGCTTCTCCTTCAACAACAAGAGGATTTGTAACACCGCTCGCCGAGGGCATGAATGAAATACGAGTTCCATAAAAGTCCTCATCGCCTGGATTTGTCCAGGTTAAAAGCACATTGCTGTCTCCTGCTGCCGTCTTTACATCCGTAACTCCAGCAGGCGCGGTATTATCAACTGTTACAGATTCAGTTTCACTTTCTGTCTCACATCCCGATACACAAAACATCGCTACCAAAAATAAAACTGTCAGCACTGGATTAAGGTATTTTCTCATCATCATTCATCTCCCATGCAGCCAATTCTAAACAAATGACAGAAGTCTAAAACCTGCTATCTTATCCATCCAAAATTGACAAGTGGTATTTTAAAGCCCGTATTACCAGTTGTCAACATTAAATAGATTTGAATGTCAGTTGTCATTAGTCTTATTAGCATGGGATTTTGGCAGAATGTTGACAACGAGCTGGCATATCTAGGCAAGAGCCGGAAAGAACTGGCAGCTGAAGCGCATTTTGATGTCTCTTATATAAGCAAGGGAATTGAACGCAACAGCATTCCTATCGCAGACACAGCCGTGCGCATTGCGCGGGCACTTCATGTCAGTGTTGAGTATTTGCTGGATATGGAAACTCCCTCCAAGTCCAAAACAAATTCAAAAGGCTATGACATATCCACTGACGATATAGAGGCCATAAAAAGTTATCACCGGAACAAAAATCTTATAAATCAGTTTGAGCAGCTGCCGCAACAAGGCCAGGAGATGATTGTTCAGACAATGACTTCCCTGCAGAACCTCTTGCAGGGCAACTGTTCCTCTGACTGACAGATAAAATTTATTCGACGCACAGATAAAGCTTGTGTGTCGTACAGATAAAGTTTTTCTTAGTGAAATTTGTTATATTTCATGATGAAAATAAATTCTTTGTGACAGAAAATCAAACTTCTATTATTTACTAGACTCAATGGCAGGAACCTGCCGTCTTAAAAGCAAAGACTCCGAACAATGTTCGGGATTACGACTGTGCCTAAAAACAACAATACAAGAATGCGTCACAACATGACACCGCAACTAACACCCTAAAATCTTTACCGCCCCATAAGGCGTGTCCTCGTAATGAAGAAAATCCTGTATCTCTTTCCAGGCGCATGGGCTTATGGAAGAGACACGCGCCGCGCTTGTGTCCGCGCTTCTTACAAGAGGGTCTATATAGCGCTTTTTCACGTCAAGGCGCACGGAGTAATAAGCGGGGCCTGGCTCCTCGTCAAAGCGCTCTATCTGCGTCATTGTCCGCCATGTCTTTATAAGCGCGGACAAGTAGGTGTCTTTGCTTTGCGCATAGCTGTCAAAAATACGTATAAGCTCGCTCTCATCTTTTTCCATGCAGTCTTTCTCTTGAATAACGCTCTGTTCAAGCGCAAGGTTCACGATTTTTCCAAGCATGTTGAGCGCAAGCTTGTTCTCATTGCGCTGCAGGACAAGAGAGCATGAGCAGAATCCTTGTGTGTAAAGCTCCGCGCATTCCCTGTCCTTAAAGCCAAGCTCATCCTCTCCATGCTCATTCTTAAGGACAGTGATATTCCTGTACAAAGACTTAGCCTCATCCATTGTCCACACGTGCCCCTGAACAAGATTCGCCAGGGCCATGTTGCTAGGAAAGATGTACTCAAGCCTGTCTGCGCTCAAGGCCGGTATCTCATTGTCGCACACAGGGTAGACATGATAGTCGGCGATTTCCTCAATATGGATTCCGTCCCGCTCCAAAAGGCGGCAGAGCTGCTCGCTCGCAGAGAGTATCCTGAAAGTTCCCTTCTCCGTAACCTCCTGGCGCAAGGCATCTCCTTTTCTAAAGTCGTTCACATGGCTAAAAGCGGCTGTGGCGGCATCATGGAAAAGGGAGGCAAGAGTCTGCTTCCTGTCGCATGTAAAATTCCAGGTAATCAGGGCGGTTCCTACGCTGTGGTCAAACCGGCTGTAAAAGAACCGGTTTGAATAAAGCGGCGTCCAGTCTGTTCCGCACAAAAGCCCCACGCCCTCAAGATGCCTCATAAACGGAAGCCTCATATACTCGCAAAGCCACTCAGGAAAGTCCGGGCAGAGAATCCTATGATACAGGGCGGCAAAGCTACTCATGGCTTGTAATCCGCTCCGGCTTTCCGGTAAGAATAATGCGCAGGCTCAGCTTTATATATGCACAGATTTCCCTGCTGTATGAGTTCAGCGCAAAGAGCGCGGGTGTTCTTGATGGCACACCGTAAATATCCGTAAACCCCATTCTTGCCGCAAGCCGCTCAGCCCGCGCAAGATGGAAAGAGCTTGTGACAACTGCGACAGGAGACGAGAGAATATCCTCAACGCTCACACCGTCATGGCTTTTTAAAAGGCGCGCGCTGAACAGGAAGTTCTGTATCGTATCCTTCGCCTTGTCCTCCATAAGTATTCTCGTCCCCTCAATTCCGCGCTTCTCCAGCTCAGGCTTCAGAACATCAGCCTCTGGACACGGGGAGAAAGGCCCCTTTCCGCCTGTAACAACAGCGACAGCGGACGGATGGGCCTTCAAGTATTCCGCAGCGCGCTCAACACGCATCTGCACGGACTTTGTAAGCTTAGCATCCTTAGTAATTCCGCCACCAAGCAAGATGACATAGCGCGCATCCTCTGCGCCGCTGGAAACCCTCGGGGTCAGGATAATAGCAAGATTGACAGCGGAAACAACGATTCCAGCGCCAATGACAGCGCAGATTGCGGTTCTAAAAGGCTTTCTTATTCTTAGCCAGAGCGCTTTGAGAGCAATTTTTCTCTCCAGCACCGCAAGGAAGACGAGAAGAACAGCAAGATAGAGCCACACTGCGGAAAAGCTCAGGAATGTTTCTGCTAATGTTCCGGGGGAAGCAATCTGCATAAGGAGAAAATAAACAAACGATAGAAATGAGAGAGCTAGCAGAACAAGAGAAGCGGCATGTTTTTTTACAGGAATGCGGTTGCCTGCGGCGCTGTCATGGGCATCTGAGCTTTGCAATTTGAGCCTCCGACTAGAAAATATAAGGCAGTTCCATCGGATTTTCAATAATGGGAAAAGGGAAACTCTCTTATCCGGCTGTTTTTTGATGAAAGTACAAGTGCACGAAGGCCGGCAAACCCCTGGAGCGATGAAATTTCAAATGCACAAAGGGCGGCAAACCCCTAGAGCGATGAAATTTCAAATGCACAAAGCCCGGCAAACCCCTAGAGCGGTGAAATTTCAAATGCACAAAGCCCGGCAAACCCCTAGAGCGATGAAATTTCAAATGCACAAAGGCCGGCAAACCCCTAGAGCGGTGAAATTTCAAATGCACAAAGGGCGGCAAACCCCT
>CAZURC010000053.1:0-6648 GCA_964623405.1 uncultured Treponema sp. | reverse complement strand
TGAAATTTCAAATGCACAAAGCTCAAAATTCACACTTTTCGAGCAAATTTCAGATGTACAAAGCCCGAAAAGTGTATTTTTCGATGATTTTTCAAACACACAGAGCCCCGCAGTCTTGATTTCTTACTTATTATACAGGAATTTCTCCGGCAGAGAGACCTTAAAGTCCTTCGCAAGCGCGCGGAACTCATCCGGCTGTATTGTCTGTCTCTTTGACGGAACCATTGAAAGGACTTTCACAAGAATCTCGGCCGCCTTCTCGACTGTGTGCATAAGCCCGAATGTTGTGTCAAAGTCAGGGCCAGCGCAGAACATCCCGTGATGCGCCCAGATTGCGACATCATACTCTTTCATCAGCTTGCTTGTGGCGACCGCAATGTCCCGTCCTCCAGGAACCATCCAGGGAACAACACCGACACCCTGCGGAAACACAACCGGACACTCTGTGGCGCACTCCCAGAGCTCCCTTGTAAAGACCTTGTCATCAAGAGGAAGAACAAAAGTAAGCGCGATTATATTTGTGCAGTGAGCATGATAAACGACACGGCACTCTCCGTTCGTTGCAAGCTTCTTTACCTCAAGGTTCATCAGATGGCTTGGAAGCTCGCTTGTCGGACGGCCGCCGTCTCTCATCCCCCATCGGATTCTGAAATTCTCGCCCTTGCTGTCAAGCTCTATTATGCTGATGTTGGCCTCCGGATCGAGAGGAACATTGCGCATATATCTTCCGCTTCCTGTCACAAGGAAAAACTCTCCTGCAAGGTCTGGAACACTGGTTCCTATAGGCTGCCAGGGCTTTTCTTCCGATAAGCTGTCCGAAACAGCCTTTATTTCTTCTTCCTTTATTCTGTAGGAGAGGTTGCCCCCGTTGCGCTCATGCCAGCCCTGCTCCCATCCATCCGCGCACATACGGACAAAGCCCTTTACAAAAGGCTGCTCAAGAATATTAAGCTCGTTTTTTTCCATAATTATCACCTCCTAAAAAATATCAGCGCTTCTAAGGCCTATTTATCCAGACAGTCCTTGCGCTTTCTCAAGCCAAAGCCTCTTGTATTCCTCATATCCAGGAATTTCCTCTGGAACGATTTTTGTCTTGTTGACCGTGACATAGCCTGAAAGCTCTGAAAGCGTCTTTTTTCCCATAGCCAGCATCGCGCTCATCGCGCTTCCCAGCGCTGTCGCCTCCGCAATATCAGTCACATAGAAGGAGTTTTCTGGAAACACGCTTGCGGCGAGCTTATTGTACAAGACATTCCTTGCAAATCCGCCCTCGGTAAAAACTGAGGTTCCTTTTCTTATCCCGGCTCTCTGCAATGATATGTCCGTCTGAATCACCATTGAGACAACTAAAGCCGCAAAGAAACGCTTTTCATCTCTAAGAACCGGAGGAAAGATGTTTCCCGACAGCTTCCATTCCATCGAAGCTGTCAGCATCATTCTTTCCATCGCATCTTTTGAGTAGAAATCATCTTTTTCGACAATTCCACGGTTCAGGCTTGCTAGATTTCCCTCAATCGGCTCCGGCAGAACAAAAACATCCTTCTGCATAAGAATCTTCCTGACTTGATCCATATCAGACTTAGGGAATTCATCTCTCTTGTTCAGCGCATTGAAAAGCCTTACATAGAAACCAAGCTCCATTCCGCCTGGGAAAATCGCAGTCTTCACCGGCTGATCAAGCGCGCTCCTGTTAAAGAAAACAGCTTTTCCTATGTCATCATCCAGGCAGACTGCTTCCTGTCCTGAGTCCAGAGGATGCATAAAGACGCACCATGTTCCTGTCGAGTTCAGGATAAAGTCCTCTCCCTCCGACTTTGCTAGATAAGGCAGAAGAGACGCGTTTGAATCGTGGATTCCCGCTGTCACAACCACATCTTTCTCAAGTCCTAGCTTTTTCGCCTCACGGGGAAGAATATTGCCGGCGATTGAGCATGTAGGAACAAAAGAGCCTGGCAGCTTCGCTCTTATCTCAAGCTTGTCCACAACGGAAGACCATTCTTTCTTGCCGTGATTCCATAGATATGTATGGCAGCCAAGAAAAGTCTGCTCGTAAACTTTTTTTCCTGTCAAAAGAAATGTCCAGTACTGCGGGAAATTCAATATGGTCCTTGTGCTCAAGAATGTGGAAGGGAAACGCTCCTTTACGAAGAGGATGCCCTTTGCAAGATTTATCATCGCATTTAGCTGCGGTGTGAGTGTCTCTTTCTGCAATTCTCCGGCATCTCCGCAAATCTCATAGAATCTTTTTTGGAATTCCTCGCCCGGCTCGTAATTGTAGAATATGCACGGAGCAGACACGTTTCCGTTCTTGTCTACGCAGACTGCTGTCGCGCCATGCGTTGTAACCGAGACAGCTTCTATCTGGTATCTCGCGGCGAGATTCCTTATCTGCTCAGAAAACCAGTCCTCTATTCCTTGCAAATTGTATGACGGAATCTCTGCATGGGAGACAGGATCCAGCATCATAAGCGGCTCAAAAGTCTTATAGACAGCCTCTTTTTGCTCAAGATGCTCATCGTAGACTGCGACTTTCTTGTTTGTCATCCCAATATCAAGGACAATGATGCCTTTTTCCATGTTTTTATTCTATTTTTCATATAACAGATTGTTCCTTGACAAGAAAATCAAGCATTAGCATAATAACTTCATTTTGGAGCCCGCAGGGCTGTTTTATGGACAAACTTATTTCCAAGCGATTCTGGACAAATGACTCGTACTGGCATTTTGAATTCAGGAATCCCCAGGTTCCTTATCCTCTGCATTCACATGATTTCTATGAGATTGTATTCATTTACAGCGGAACAGGTCTCCATGTGCTTGAGAGCGGAGAGACACGGCAGCTTCATGCAGGCGATGTAATCTGCGTAAAGCCGGGGCAAGTCCACGGATACAGGGAAATAGAGAATCTTGTCCTGATGAATCTTCTAGTACGTCCGCATTTCTTCTCCTTGTGCAAGTCCGATTTTGAGAATATCCCGAACTTCAACAGGCTCTTTTATGACACAGCAATTCACAAGGCGTCAGAGCCGGTTATCTTCAGCATAAACAAGATGCAGATGTTCGAGGTGCGCGCGATTCTAGAGGACATGCAGGCGGAAGTTGACAAGCAATATATCGGCTGGAGCTTTATGGGCACAACTTATCTAAGCCAGCTGATTCTCCTGCTGCTCAGGATTTTCCATGATCCGAACTACCTTAACACTGCGGAGCAAAGCAACGCCACAAACCTTATAAAGTATGTCAAGAAGAACTACGCCAAGAAGCTTACAATGCAGGATTTGATAGACAACGGAAACATGTCAGAAAGCACAATTCTGCGCAATTTCAAGAGAATCACGGGCTATCCGCCATTCGAGTACCAGATGAGGCAGAGAATGTTCGCCGCGATACAGAAGCTTATCTACACAGACTGGGACATCACGCGGATTGCATACGATGTAGGATTCAATGACAGCAATTATTTCAGCCGGTGCTTCAAGAAATTCATAAGCATGACCCCGAAGGAATACCGGCAGAAATATAAAAGAAAGGAATAGACTAGCCTTGGCGGTTTCCGCTTAAAGCCAAGCCGCAGCGGAAACCTGTGTTTATCACATCATTCCAGCAACCGACGGCAGCCATTCGCTTATAGCCGGCACAAATGTAACCAGCAGAAGGGAAATGATAATAGCCACATAGTACGGTATAAGGCGCTTGAACACCTGCTCAATCTTCAGGTTGGCAATTGAGCAGCCTACAAACAGGACGCTTCCCACTGGAGGGGTAATAGTTCCGATTGCAAGGTTCATAATCATCATGACACCGAACTGGATTGCGTCCATGCCTACGCTTCTTGCGACAGGAAGAAGTATAGGTGTAAAAATCATAAGCGCTGGAGCCATATCCATGAACGTTCCGACAATCAGCAAGATGATGTTGATAAGCAGAAGGATAACAATTTTGTTCGATGAAATTCCAAGAATCGCGCGGCTTATAACCTGCGGAAGCCCTGTAAACGAAAGAACAAACGAGAGGACTGAAGATGCTCCGATAATAAGCATGATGATTCCTGTCGTAATTCCCGCGCTCACAAAGACCTTCTTGATTTCCTTTAGAGGAATGCTGCGGTACACGAACACTGCCAGTATGAAAGCGTAGATAACCGCGACACCAGAGGCCTCTGTTGGAGTAAAATATCCAGACAGGATTCCTCCGATGATTATTACAATTAAGAACAGAGGCGGAATCGCGTCAAGAATTATAAACAAGGCTTCTTTCACTGATGTTTTCTCTGTCTTGTTCACAATGTAGCCATGTTTCTTTGCATAAATGAAAGCCACAATCATACAGACAAGCGCCCAAAGGATTCCTGGAATCCAGCCTGCCATAAGAAGTGTCGCTACAGATGTTCCTCCTGCCGCCGCTGAATAAACGATAGGAGCGTTTGTCGGAGGAATAAGCTGGCCCACAGGCGCAGACGCAATGTTTGTCGCCGCAGAAAATCCGTCGTCATACTTCTGCTCTTTCTCTAGCGGGCTCATTACTCCGCCGATTGCAGTAGCGGCAGCGATTCCAGAGCCGGAAAGAGAGCCAAAGAGCGCGTTTCCAGCAATGTTTGTCAGAGCAAGCGAGCCTGGAACTTTTCCGAGCACAAGCATCGCGAGCCTGATTAATCGGTGCGCGATTCCTCCGCTGGACATAAGCTGACCCGCAAGTATAAAGAAAGGAACGGCAAGAAGCGAGAATGAGTCAATTCCTGTAACGAGCTTCTGCGCAGCTGTAAAGACACCGAATTTCGGAGTCAGGAACATAATAATCGTCACAAGAGACGATGTTATAATCGAAAACGAAACCGGCACCTTTAGCGCCAAAGTAATCGCAAATAAAATAACCAAGACAAGAGCAGCCTGCATTTCCATATTAATTGCCCTCCTTTTCTATGTTTTTCTCCGGCGTTGCATCCTCATCGCTCGACTCATCGGCGGAAGGATTCCCTACCAGCTGGTTTATCAAGCGCGGCAGTGTATAGATAATCATCAGCACACCGCAGACCGGAACGCTGCTGTAGTAGAACGGCATAGGCATTCCAAGAGCAGGGCTTGTCTGTCCCGATGCGTTGGCTGTAACCATGATTCCGCCGATTATCATGACAAAGACGCTTATGCACAAAATCAATACCTCAATGAAAATCTGCGTAAGCCGCTTGCCCTTTATAGAGAAAGTGTTTACTACGAATTCAATAGCAATGTGCTGGCCGCGTGAATAGGCGTAAGGAACTCCGAGCATTGTAAGCCATATAAGAGAATATCTAAGGAATTCCTCTGTCCAGCTTGCCGCATTGTTCAAGACGAAGCGTGTGAAAATCTGCCAGAAGTTTCCGAAGACCATCGCCGCGAGCAGAACAAGAAGAAGCCACTCTATTATTTTATCCAGGATTTTTGTCAGCTTTCTCATTTGACACCTCCGTCATTATTATTGCCTGATGCAGAACTCAAGCTTCCTGCCGCCGTGCTGTATTTTTGAATATCCTCAAAGAGAGCTTTGTACTCAGGACCGCGGTTCATGAACTCCTGCGCGATAGGCTTTACAGCATCAATAAGCTGGGTTTTATCTATGTCATAATAAATATTCACACCGTGCGCCTTTGCCTCTTCTATCGCCTCCGCCATCATGTCGTTGTACTTCTGCTTGAAGTTGTCATTTGTTTTCCGCAGAGACTCTCTCAGATGATTCTTCTGCGCCTCAGAGAGCGTATTCCAGGTCTTTGTGCTGATTATATAAATATCCGGAGAATACTGATGCTCTGTGTATGTGTATGATGAGACCAAGTCCTCGTGTCCGTTTACAGTAAGGGCAAGCTCTGTGTTCTCCGCGCCGTCAACAACGCCCTGCTGCAAAGCCGTATATGTCTCGCTTGCGCCCATCGGAACCGGAGAGCCTCCAAGCGCGCTTATCATGTCCATGGAAGTCGAATTTGGCATCGAGCGGATTTTCTTTCCCTTGAGCTTGGCGGGACTATCCACGCAAATATCGTCCTTTAGGTAGAAGTTTCTGGAGCCGTTCGCATAGTATCCGATAGCGATAAAGTTCTCATCCGCTGTTGACTCAAAAAGCTTCTTTACTTCCTCGCTCTCCTCCATCGCCTCCCAGTAATGCTCCTGGTTGACAAAAAGGTAAGGAACAGCAAATATCGCATAGCGGTCATCAAACTGTCCCAATGTCTGGGAGCCAACCTTCGCCATGTCAAGGATTCCGGCCTGAACCATCTCTATCTCTTCTGTCTCAGAGCCTAGAATACCGCTTGGATAAATCTTTATGCTTAGATTTTGAGAGGGATCCTCCTCCACAAACTCAGCGAACTTTGCGATTGTGTCCGCGATTTCACTGCCGTCCTGCTGGTTATGTGCCAGCCTTATGACGCGTCCTTCCGAATAATCTTGCCGCGTTGCGCTTACAAAAGTCACCACCACAGCAACAAGTCCGGCAATAAGAGCAAGTAAGCCTATTTTCTTCCCAATGCTCATCTTTAACCTCCCTTGGTTTAATGTATTCATGTTAAGAGCGGTTCGAAAAATGAGCATAGTCAAGGAAGTTCATCTTTTAGCACTGTAGCGTCATAAGTCCTGTCTTTCTTTTAAGGCTATTTATATAGTCTTAATTTCGAATTAC
>CAZURC010000052.1:4438-13335 GCA_964623405.1 uncultured Treponema sp. | reverse complement strand
TATATGGAAAGCAAACGTATGTGCGAAAACCTGTGTGCCTGCTTTGCAAGCGAATACGGTTTGAATGTAAAAACCGCGCGACTCACTCAGACTTTCGGTCCTGGAATCGCGTACAGCGACACTCGTGTCGCCGCCTACTTCGCCCGCTGCGTGATTGAGAACACGGACATTGTGCTGAAGACGAAAGGCACGACAAAGCGTCCTGTGCTTTACACACGCGATGCCGTGAGTGCAATTCTGACAGTTTTGAAGAGCAGCGAAAAAGGCGAAAGTTACACTGTTGCGAATCCTGAGACATTCGTTACAATCCGCGAAACTGCCGAAATGATTGCAGAAAAAATAGCGGGTGGAAAAATCAAGGTGACGTTTGACATAAAGAACCCCGCCGAGTACGCTCCCAATCTCAATCTCAATCTCAATATAGATAAATTATGCTCTCTCGGCTGGAAACCGTCCGTTGGGCTGGAAGAAGCGTACAGAAGAATGATTGCGGATATTAATGAATATAAAAGCAGTGGAGGAATGCCATGCTAAAAACAGTATTTGTAATGCTTAGTAAAAATGATATTGCTGAGTACATTTTTGCAGATGTTCTTCTCGACAAAGACTGCGATATTCTCCCCTTTCACAGGACTATTTTAGGAAGTCTTCTCGTAGGACTAAAAAGCCCTATAGCAAAACTGCTCCGGAAACTTAATCTATACAAATCTGTAGCTAAACTTGGGTTCTGCTACAAGCTAAAGACTTATAGGCATCTTTCTCCCAATATAGAGTATATTTTTGTCTTTGTTGGAGATGCTGCACGTAAGATTCCACCTGAGATTTTCAAACGACAATCAAGAAAAGTAAAAGCTGTTATTCTCTTAATGGACTCATGCCATGCATCAAGCCCTACAGCTGCTAAGCTCATGCCAATAGTGCAGAACAAAATTTGGGACGGGATATATACCTTTGACAAATACGATGCCAAGGAATTCGGATGGAAACATATTAACCTCTGTTATTTTTCAACATCAAAGCTTCCAAAACTGTCCTTGCCAGAAGAAGTTAGCAGCGATGCTTTTTTTGTCGGCGCACTTAAAGGAGATAGAGAAAAGCCAATATTTGGTTTATTTGAGGCTATTGAAGAGCACGGCGGAAATCCTGATTTCGTTATATATTGTCCGGATAAGCGCCAGTTTAAGAATAGAATACATGAAGACAAAATCACTTATGTGACAAAACGGATTGAATACCACGAGGTTCTCGAAAGAGTAATGAAAACAAACTGTATTATAGAAATTCTGCAGAAAAACCAGCAGGCACAGAGCATACGCTATTTTGAGGCCTTGTATTATAACAAGAAACTACTTACAAACAATCCGCATATAAAGGAACTTCCCTACTATGATTCACGATATATGAGATATTTTGAGAGCGCCAGTGCTGTTGATTTCGAATGGCTAAAAAAGCAGGAAAAAGTTGACTATGGCTACAAAAATGACTTTTCCGCTTTGAATCTTGCAAAACAAATAAAGAATGACTTTTGCGGTTAATAAACAAAGCAAGACTCCATCAAGTTGAATTATTCTTCCCGTTGCTTTAAATTATACTCGATGGCACAAAAGCAGAAATCCCTAAAAAAGAATGCGGTCTACAACATGATCCGCAATCTGATGAACATAATATTCCCAATCATATCATTTCCCTACGCATCACGCATTCTTATGCCTGAAGGACTGGGAAAAGTAAATTTTGCAAATTCCACAATCGAATATTTTGTCCTCATTGCAGGACTTGGAATAAGAAGCTACGCCTCACGGGAATGCGCGAAAGTGCGTGATGACAGAGAAAAACTCTCAAAGCTTTCCAAAGAAATTCTTATGATAAATGGAATCTCGACGCTTGTCGCATACTTTCTTCTTGCCATAAGTCTTGTATTTGTTCCGAAGCTCGCATCATACAGAATCCTGCTTATTGTCTGCTCTACAAAGATTCTTTTTTCAACAATCGGGATGGACTGGCTCTACACAGCGAATGAAGAGTACCGTTATATAACAATGCGCTCTGTGTTCTTCCAGATTCTAAGCCTTATCTTTCTGTTCACATTTATTCGCTCAAAAGACGACTACGTTCTTTACGCCGCAATGGGGGTGTTCTCTAGCGTAGGCTCAAACATTTGCAATTTGATTTACGCCCGCAAGTTTATCACAATAAGGAATAGAACCCATATTGAGATAAAAAAACACTTAAAGCCAATATTCACATTCTTTGGAAACAGTCTCGCGACAAAGCTCCACACGGCGCTTGACTCTGTAATGCTAGGCTTTATGGTTTCCGATGTCGCCGTAGGCTACTACTCCGCTGCAAATAAAATCAGTTTGCTAGTTAGACAGCTTATCACTGCAATAACTTCAACTCTTATGCCAAGAAGCTCTTACTACCTAGAATCCGGTGATAAAGTAAAATATAGGCAGATGGTTTTTAAGGCTGCGAATGTTTCCTTTTTCTTTTCGATTCCAGCAACGGCGGGACTTTATTTTTTGTGCAGGCCTATAATCCTAATTTTCAGCGGAGAAAACTATCTTCCGGCATTAAACATCATGAAAATCATAGTGCCAACTCTTGTAATATGCACATTCTGCTCATTCCTAAATGATTTGATTCTTATTCCCGCGCGCAAAGAAAAAATACTTCTTATCGCCCAGTGCGTGGGTGCTGCGTTGAATCTTATTCTAAACTCGCTTTTCATTCCTGTCTGGAGTGCGTTTGGAGCTGCGTTCGCAACGCTTATCGTTGAGATTGTAATAACCTCAATTGAATTTGCATTTGCGTTTAAATTACTAAAGTCCCGCTCCATTCTAGTTTCCTTTCTCCAGCCGCTCATTGCCTCTGCCGTAATGTTCGCCGTAATCTGTCTTTTGTTCAGCAGAATAGAAAATCCTCTTTTACAGACAGTTCTTTCAATAATAACGGGTGCGGCTGTATATGCGGCAATAACGCTTCTTATGAAAAATCAGACCGCTCTGATGATTGTTGGCACAATAAAAAAACGTGTCCCACATAGAAAGCAAGATATTGATGCAACAAAGGAAAGCTGAATAATGGACAAAATAAGCCTTCTCTCTTTAAAGCACAAAATCCTAAACAAGCTCCAGAAATATCTCCCGTTCATCGACTCTGACAAGATGATTTACAGCTTTATCAAAAAAGAATTTGCTGATGTAAATGATAGGTATGTCGCAATAGAAAAGAACGAAACTCCAGCACAAACTTCCGGCATCATCTGGCTCTTCTGGTGGCAGGGTTACGACAAGGCGCCTCTCCTTGTAAAAAAATGCATTGACAGCGTAAAAAAAAATGCTGGCAACCACGAAGTTGTCTTGCTTACAGAAGAAAACTGGAAAGACTACTCAAGAATTCCTGAGTACATAATAAAGAAACTTGACGAGAAAAAAATCACGCTCACACATTTCTCCGACATACTGCGCATGGAGCTTCTCTCAAGACACGGCGGGCTCTGGCTTGATGCCACAATCTTTGTATCAAGAAAAATCCCCGAAGAATACTTTTCTCTCCCCTACTTTACTGTCCGCTACTCTTCTTCAAACAGCCGTATTGCACGAGGCCAATGGACAGGTTTTTGCCAGGGCGCAAAACAAAATCAAATAGTCCAATGCTACTGCCGCGACATCTTTTTTGAATACTGGAAAAAATTCAATTCGCTGATTGATTATTTTCTGATTGACTACGTGATGCGCTACGGCTATGAGCATATAGGACAGTTCAAGATGCTGATTGATTCCGTTCCAGAGAACAACGGAGGAATAAAGCTTCTTGACAAGCATTTTGGCGATGAATACTCAGAGAGAAAACTAGCGCAGATTCTTGAAAGCGCAGTGTTTTTCAAGCTTAACTGGAAGCGCAAGTATCTTGAACAAACTGCGGATGGCAAGCGGACGCTGTATGGGAAGTTTATATTGAAACGATAAGGGAAATTTAATAATATATTTTTGTTATGACACGTTTAGTAACAGATTATCTAGATGCTTCGGCAAAAGCATTCCCAGTCAAAACTGCATTTTCGGACGAAAAACGCGCGATTACTTTTAAGGAACTTTACACGGAAAGCCGACGGATTGCCCAAGTTTTAATTGACCGCAATATTTTCAAAAAGCCTGTTGTAATTTATCTTGAAAAATCGGTTGAAGTGATTTCTTGCTTTATGGGTGCGGCTTACAGCGGAAACTTCTACACACCGATTGATGTTTCTATGCCTCAAGCCCGTATTAAAAAAATCATGGAAACGCTTTCACCTGCAATAATAATCACCGACAGCGCACACGAAGGAGCGGCAAAGAGTTTCTCGGGCAACACCGAAACATTGCGCTACGAGGACATTCAAAAGCTGACAAGTGATGACAAAGCGATAGAAAATGCGCTTTCAAAGACAATAGACACGGATGTGCTTTACGTACTTTTCACGTCAGGCTCAACCGGCACTCCAAAAGGAGTCATCATCAGCCAAAAATCTGTGATTGACTATGCAGAATGGGTCACATCGACTTTCGGAATTTCAAGCGAAACCGTGTTCGGAGAGCAGGCGCCTTTCTACTTTGACAACTCAATTCTAGATATTTATCAGACGCTTAAAAATGGAGCGACCTGCCACATAATTCCACAGAAGTTCTTTATGCTTCCAAAAAACTTGTTCGGCTTCCTAAACGAAAAGAAGGTTAATACGATTTTCTGGGTGCCTTCCGCACTGTGCATTATGGCAAACTTAAAGGCTGTTGACAAATTTATTGTGCCGACTTTGCAGAAGATTCTTTTCTGTGGAGAAGTGATGCCTAACAAGCAGCTGAATATCTGGCGAAAAACCTATCCGAATGCGCTTTATGCGAATCTCTACGGACCGACAGAAATCACTGATGTATGTGCTTTCTACATTGTGGACAGGGAATTTTCTGATGATGAAAGCCTGCCTATTGGCTTCCCTTGCAAAAATACAGACATTCTAGTTCTGGATGAAAACGACAACTTTATTCCATCTGAATTTGCGAACTTAAAAGGCGAGCTTTGCGTCCGCGGAACTTGCAATTCATTCGGCTACTATAATAATCTCGAAAAAACAAATGCAGCCTTTGTCCAAAATCCTCTTAACAAGGTCTATCGGGAAATAATCTACCGCACTGGCGACATTGTCCACTACAACGAGCGTGGGGAGCTAATGTACGACTGCCGAAAAGACTTTCAGATTAAGCACATGGGGCACAGAATTGAGCTTGGAGAAATTGAAACTGCGGTTAGCGCGGTTGAGGGCGTAGACCAGAATTGCTGTCTGTACGACACTGAAAAAAACAGAATCGTTATGTTCTACACAGGCACAATTGAGCCACAGGCTGTTACTGATTCAATAAAATCGGCTCTTCCTGAATATATGATTCCAAACAAAAAAGTGAAGCTTGAAAAAATGCCAATCAATCTGAACGGGAAGATTGATAGAACTGAGCTGAAAAAAATGCTCTAGGAGAAAATAATATGGACGAACTGCTTGAGATTCTAAAAGACGCGAAACCCGATGTTGACTTTTCTACGGAAAAGGCGCTGATTGACAACAATGTGCTGGATTCTTTCGACATAGTTCAGCTTGTGATGAAACTGAACGATACGTTTGATATAGAAATAGGCGCTGAGGACATTGTACCAGAAAACTTCAACAGTGCAGAATCTCTTTGGGCGATGATTCAGCGGCTTCAATAAAAAATGAGCTTCACATCAACAATTTTTGTCATTTTTATTGCTCTTGCGGCGTTAGTCTACTATCTCGTACCAGAAAAACGGCGTTGGATTGTGCTCCTTTGCGCAAGCTACATTTTCTACGCCTATGCGTCGCTACGAGCATTCTTGTATCTTGTGCCGACAACGGTCGAGGTCTTTCTTTTTGCAAAGTGGATGCAAAACATTAATTCACGTTACAATGAAAAACTTTCTGGCATAACCGACAAGGCAGAAAAAAAGATGATAAAAGCGGCCTGCAAAAAAGAGAAAAAGCGCGTTCTTGCACTTTCGCTTGTAATAACGCTTGGAGTTCTCTGCGTCTTAAAATACACAAACTTTATCTGTATAAATATCGCTTCGGTTGTGTCTTTGTTCAAGCAGGGAGCGCATTTTGACGCGATAAACTTTTTCATTCCGCTTGGACTTTCTTTCTACACTTTTTCTGCCGCTGGCTATCTTTTTGACGTTTACAACAGCAAGTACGAGGCGGAAACTTCACTTTGCCGTTTTGCCCTTTTTATGAGCTATTTTCCGTCGATTGTGCAGGGACCTATAAACCGAAACAATTCATTGCGGGCAGAATTCTTTGAAAAAGAGCATCCATTCTCGCTTGAAAACACTCAGTTCGCACTTCAGCGGATTTTCTGGGGCTTTCTAAAAAAGCTTATCATTGCTGACAGGGCGGAAATCGTTGTGTCATACATTTTTGACGGCTACAAAGACCTTCCCTGGTTTGTGATTTTGTTCGGGCTTTTTATGTACGCAATCGAGCTTTACGCGGACTTTGCAGGCGGAATGGATATTGCGCTTGGAGTTTCAGAGCTGTTCGGCATAAAACTTCCAGAGAA
This sequence comes from uncultured Treponema sp., assembly GCA_964623405.1. Taxonomy (GTDB): domain Bacteria; phylum Spirochaetota; class Spirochaetia; order Treponematales; family Treponemataceae; genus Treponema_D. The sequence continues at coordinate 6,727 of CAZURC010000052.1, read as the reverse complement.
TTTCAGACAGCCGTATTTTGCAACAAGCGTGGGCGATTTCTGGCGGCGGTGGCACATAACGCTCGGCGCATGGATGAAAGACTATATCTTCTACCCTTTTAGCTTGTCAAAGAAAATGACAGAACTCTCAAAAAGCCTTGCAACAAAAAGCAGACATCTTTCACGCGTAGCTCCTGCCTGCATTGGAAACATAATCATCTTTTTGCTTGTGGGAATTTGGCACGGGGCGGAATGGCACTACATCTTCTGGGGATTGTACCAGGGCGGAATCATCGCGATAAGCACGCTGCTTTCTCCTGTTTATGAAAAGTTAATTAGTTTGTTTCATATAAACGCGAAGTCTAAAAGCTGGAAGGTTTTTAGAATAATCCGCACTTTTCTGATTATTCTTGTTGGCTACATTGTTGACGAAATAAGCGACCTGCACCAAGTTACCGGAATGACAAAGCAGCTTTTCAGTTTTGCAAATTTCGCTCTTATCTCGAACTTCAACCCTGACACGCTGAGCATTGCTATTGTGCTTATGTTCACAGCAGTGTGGTTCGCTGTAAGTGTGTACAAGGAAACATCAGGAAAAAGCATCCGCGAAAAAATCGCCACTTTCCCGCTGCTGCTACGATGGTGTATCTACATTGCGCTTGTTCTTTCTGTTCCTTATTTTGAAGCTAAATATTCCGCGGGGTTCATGTATGCAAACTTCTAAGAATGAGATTCTAAAGACTGTTATTTTCTGCATTGTTTTTATTGCAGCTGTATGTCTTGTAAACTTTCTGCTAGTGCCCTACTCCTCGCTGATGAAAAAGTTTGAGAACTATCATAGGGTGCAAGCAAAGGGCAACATCGGCTTTGCTGTCATAGGCTCGTCTCTTGAGGGCGATGGACTGATACAGGAAGTAATTGCGGAGGAATTTGGAGAGAATGCGGTTGTTTTTACTCCGCAAGGCACAAATCCTGAAGTTGAATATCTTTTGCTTCTTGACTTGCTCTCTAAAAACAAGATTGACACCTTTGTCATAGGCTGGGACTTGTTTCAGAACCTTATGTCTCCGTACTATAAGTATCCGCGTGCTGAGCAGCTAAACCGCGAGCTTATAAAGGAATGCTGGAATAGCAAGGAACTTACAAGGATAATGCTGAGGCGATATGCAGACCAGCGGTACTCACAGACATTCTTTCAATTCTGCTCCTTCCAGGACAATATAAAGAATATCCCAGCTGTGCTAAAGTCTAAAAAGGGAAGACGTGAAAAGCCAGACAGTCTTATTCTTGTTTCTGACGGAGAGCCGATTGATGTGAGCAATATTCACAAGGACTCTTTCAACTATGACAAGCTGCTTTCAGACACCTACACTGACATTGTGAATCCTGATGACTTTAATTATGTAATAAAAATACGTGACGTGTGCAAACAGAATAAAATAAACCTGTTTGTTCTGTGTGCCCCTGCCCCGCAGGTTTCGATTGACGCAATCCCTCTGTATCATTCCATGCACAAGAATTCAAAACAGGCCTTTGAGAATGCAGGCATATCTTTTATTGACACTTTGGACGAAAAATATTTTCCAGGCTCTACAATAAACACGAATTTCAAGGACTGCTATGGACACATCACAAAGACATACAGAGAAACATACACCAGGGCGGTCTGTGATTATATAAAGTGTTTCTCTCCCTACACCAGATAAACCGCGACTCCCGCAAGTATAACCGCAATTGCGAGCATCTTCCGCTTTGATATTCTCTCTTTAAAGAAAATTCTTGAGAAAACAATGATAAAAATATAGCTTGAGCTCTCGACAATTGGAATATATGAGACAGGAACCTTCTTTAGCGCAAGCATGTCAAGAAAGACGGCGAGAAAGAAAATTCCATATCCCGTAATAACGAATGGATTTAAGTATTCCCTTATAGGCGAGCTGTAATCTTTTAAGGCGGATTTTTTCAAGAGAACCTGCGAGAACGCGGAGATTATCACAGAGAGAAAAAGAAATCCTGTGTAAAGAAAAGTCTCAAGATTTGCTCTCATCTGCTTTCCTGCCCTGAAGCCTCATTGCCTGCATTCTTATCTGTGGCAAGTATAATAATTCCTGCAAGAATCAAAGCCGCGCCAAGAAGCATATTCAGCTTTATCTCCTCGCCAAAAAACAGCCTGCCCAGGACAATTCCCCAGACAATTGTAGCTGTCTTGTTCGCTGTCGCTACAACAAGCGGAATAGCCTTTAATACCTGCTGCCAGATAACCGCATACAGAAAAAGAATAGCAAAGACCGCAATGTAGATTCCTATAAA
>CAZURC010000052.1:0-4338 GCA_964623405.1 uncultured Treponema sp. | reverse complement strand
GTCGTTTCCTTTATCACAAACTTCGGAGAGTTGTTCACGGTCAAGTACATCTGCCCCAGATACCTTCCGATTATTCCGAGCGCAAGAAGGATGAGCCCGCCAAGAATAAGAATTACCACCATTAGCGAAGTCCAGCCTGTAAGAGACTCAAGGCCGAGGCAGAACTTTACAAAGTAGTAGACAGCAAGAATAAGGCCTAGAAACGCCGATATAGTTCCTATGTATGTGGCAAGGTTCAGAGGCAAGATTGAGAAACCGAACATCATCCTCAAGAATACTTTGATTGACTTTATGAGCGTGTAGTTGCTTTTTCCTGCCGCCCTCTTATGGTGCTCAACAGGAATCTGCGTGATGTTGCGTGTAACCTGGAAAATCAGTCCGTCAATATAGGGGAAAAGATTGTTCAAGCGGCACATTTCCTTTACAACGTCTCCGCTTATTATCTTGAAAGGTGAAAGATATATTCCTTTCGGCTTTCCGAGCGCAACTTCACTCACTTTTCCATTTAGCGCAGACCCAAGGTTTTTCCATAGCTTCTGCTTTTTCTGCTCAAAGTCGGCGTACACTACATCAAAGCCTTTCTGCGCCTCCTCATAAAGCCTTGTAATGTCGTAGGGCGAGTGCTGGAGGTCGTCATCCATAATAACAACCCATTTGCCGCGCGCATGGTTCAGGCCTGCAAGAATCGCCAAGTCCTGCCCGCCGTTCTTTCGCAGATTTATGCCCAGAAGCCTTGTCTCATTTTGAGAGGCTTTCACAATCTCCTGCCAGCTTGAGTCAGGGCTTGAGTCATTCACTAGAATCAGCTCCCAGTCAAAGTCCTTCAGCGCATCCGCCACTTGCCTTGAAAGCTCTGCGACACACTCATGGCTGTTGTACACGGGAACGACAACGCTTATTTCTTTCATCTATCTTGCCCTGTAAAAATCATGGACTTTTTCAATCACTTTGTCCTGGTCCTCATCTGAAAGGCCGTAATACAAAGGCAGACGGACAAGACGCTCGCTGTATTCTGTTGTGACCTCGTCCTTGCCGTCAAATCGTCCAAACTTAAGCCCCGCCGGCGAGGAGTGAAGCGGAATGTAGTGGAACACAGCTGAAATCCCATTCTCCTTGAGGAATGAAATAAGCTCAGTCCTTTCCTTGAATGAGCGGCAGATAAGATAGAACAGATGCGCATTGTGGACGCAGCCCCCTGGAACAACAGGAAGCGCAGCTTTTCCGTCTTTTTCCAAGTCCCTAAAGCTCTCAAAATACTTGCTCCAGACTCTCATTCTCGCGCCCTGGATTTTGTCCGCGTCAAGAAGCTGCGCCCACAGGTAGGCGGCAAGCATGTCGCTTGGAAGATATGACGAGCCGTACTCGCGCCAGGTGTATTTGTCCACCATTCCGCGGATAAAGAGGCTTCTGTCAGTTCCTTTCTCGCGTATGATTTCCGCCATATCGTAGTCATCAGGATTGTTTATTACAAGCCCGCCTCCCTCGCCCATAGAGAAGTTCTTTGTCTCGTGGAAAGAGTAGCATCCAAAGTCGCCTATTGTTCCAAGCGGCTTTCCCTTGTATGCTGAGCAGACAGCCTGCGCAGCGTCCTCTACAACCTTAAGGCCGTGCTCTTTTGCAATCGACATAATTTTGTCCATTTCGCAGGAAACTCCGGCGTAGTGGACAACGCAGATTGCCTTTGTCTTTGGAGTGATTGCCCTCTCAATCTTGCTCTCGTCAATGTTCATCGTGTCCGGCCGGATGTCCACAAACACAATCTTGGCACCGCGCTGCACAAAGGCATCCGCCGTGGAGCAGAAAGTAAAGCTCGGCATGATGACCTCGTCGCCTGGCTGTATCTTGCACAAGATTGCGGCCATCTCAAGCGCGGAAGTCCCTGAAGTGGTGAGCAGGAACTTAGAGCCTTCCAGCCGCTCCTCGAACCAAGCCTTGCATTTCTTTGTAAAAGCACCGTCGCCGCATATCTTGTGGCTTGCGATAGACTCTGCGATATATTTCTCTTCATTTCCTGTTACAGGAGGCACATTGAATGGAATCATATTAATCTCTTTATATAATTATTTCTCGTCAAAAGATGATATAAAATCCTTTTGACTATTATAGGCAAAAACAAGATAATTGCCATCATTGTATACAAGACGTCCTTTCTCAAGAGCCCTGCTGTTTCTGCTTGCGTCAAATTCCTCTTTGCTTAGTGTGAAAAACACATTCTTTCCGCCTTTATAATAGCTCTCATCAAGGAATTTCTTTGGCTCAAGCCACTTGTGAATTGCATATTTTTCTGGCACTGTGTTAGCCCCGTCTCTCTCTCCATAAGAGAGCTGAGCAACCTCAATCTTTCCATTTGTGATGAACCATATCGGATTAGCAGCGTTGGAGAAAGCATAGCCGAATTCATAGCCATTATCCAAAAGGAAGCCGCTCACCTTCTGCAAGTTCTCAGAATCGTTTTCTGTCTGTATTCTTCCAAAGCAAAGAAACGCGTTTGTCAGGACAAGAACCGCAGAGCTTGCGCCCAGTATCAATTTTTTTATGCCGGCAAGCCCCTGGTTCTGCAGCGCGACAGCAAGGAACGGCGCAAAATAAATCACAACCATTGTAAGATAGCGGCCGGTCATCTCTATGCAGACATTTGTGTAAAGACTGAATGCGGCCATAAAAGCCGTGAACTGCAGGAATATTCTCTCATGTTTTTCTAAATCTCTTTTATACAAGTCAGCAAAGATAACTGCTGTAAAGATTGAGGCGATTAGAAGAAGGACATTCGAGACTCCGCCAGGCGTAGAGAAGCTCACATTCCCGTTATAGCCGATTGTGTCCAGAATCATGGCGATAATGGCATCAACCTTCATTTCTGAGATAGAATTGAACCTTACCTTGTTCATATTCTTAAAGGTATAGACTGACGCAATCACAAGAGAGTTAAAGATATATCCCACACCGCTCAATACCAGCCCTTCCAGCGCGAGAAGAAGAGGCTTGTCCTCAAGGAAGAATCCCTTAAAGGAGAAAGCTCTCTTGTCCTTTACAAATTCCTTTATTCTGTTATAGACAAGTATTGCCGCAAGAGGAAATGTAAAGTTCAGTATGTAGCGGATTGTGGACAGGCCGCTTAAAAAAGAGAGAGCCAGGAACACAATGCGCAGAATCTTTTCTCTCTTTGGAGAGGCGGACGGGTTGTATGAAATCCTTAAAAACAGCCCGACATAGAAAAAGCTGAAAGCGATATGCGGAATATAGTAGCTTCCTTCCTGCACAACAGAGAAGAACGACCATGATACAGGGCTTATCGCAAGGAGACAGCACAAGAGCTTTATCCAGAGCTTTTTTATTCTAAGCTCATGCATTATGAAATATGTGGATATGTAAAGGACAGCCTCCGACAGCACAACCTGGATAGCGCGGATAATCCTAAGATCCTTTGTAAAGAGAAAGAAAGGCGCGGTAAGAAGCTGCGTGTTTATAAAGCGGAATTCCATTGAGTAGAACCATGACACCGGCCAGAAAGTCTTATGGTCAAAGCACTCCTTGGAAAAAAGTATCTCTGAGCTCAAGTCCTGGTAGGTATAGTTTACCGCGTCCTTAAACGAAATCACCGTAAGCACAAACATTACAAGGAAAGTTGATGCTATAATAAGAGCGCTCTTAGACCTGTCGCTGAATTTTACAAACACAACCGCAGAGAACAAGATGGCGATAAAAATCGGGAACTGGAGAAGAGAAACCATTGTGTCCTTGAATTTCTCATAGTTGAAGGACCTATGAAACACATGCTCCTCAAGAAAAGACGGCAGCTGCTCAAGAATCGGCTGTGTAAAAAGACTGAACACTGTTCCCGCGGCAAGAAGGACTAGCGCAATTGACAAAAACAGAACTTCATTTTTTTTAGCAAATGTATTCATCATATCCTCTGCTTTTATAAATAAATGTGAATAATATAGATAATAATCTTACTGCTTAGTATGAGATTTTTCAACAAAACACTGGCAGGACTTAGACAGGCTTTCAGCATGTAGTTTTTTGTAAAGGAAATGGCGGGAGGGAGCGGAGCGACGGGGCAAAAACACTCTAGTTTGCAGCCGCGTCAGCGGCACGTCCTTACGGCGGGAGCAGAGCGCACGGCGTAGGCGGGTTCTGGCTGAAAAATCGTTTTCTCACGATTTTTACAGACAGGTTCCGCCGAGAGCCGTACACTCTGCTCAAGTGCGGTTTTGACACGCGCTACGCGACCAGAAGCCATTTTCTTAAATTAAAGACGGCTATAATACTGAAAGCCAGGGCTTGAGGAGTAAACTGGCAGGACTTGAGGAGTAAACCGGCGGGACTTGAGGAGTA
>CAZURC010000051.1:0-13400 GCA_964623405.1 uncultured Treponema sp. | reverse complement strand
AACGTCTTTAATTGACTTCAAAGCCATAACTTAAAACCTCCGTCAGCACAGATTTTGATTTTTCTGCCTGAGCAATAATTCCAAATTTCTGTCATTATATTGTTTCTGGTTTGATGTTTCAACTTGATGAATTGCTGTATAATTTTTGTAAAAAAACATTATAACTTGTAAAAAAAACGACATCATAATAAAATTGAATAAGAATGTTTTTAGACTGAGGGTTTGCATAGTATGAAACTTAACCGTTTAGGAAAAAGAATTGGCTTTGCTTTGAATTCCATTCATTTTGGCTCTTCTCTTAAACTGTGGATAAAACTTGCTGATTATGCTGCGCAGGGAAACGGATCGTTCTTTATTTTTCCAGGAGGAATTATTAATTCCACAGGAACAGACAAGCTTAGAAATAAAATTTATAGCCTAGTAAATACAGAGAATCTTGACGGCCTTATAAGCTGGGCTTCCAGTATTGGAAGCGGCTCTTCCGTAGAGCAGACAACAGATTTCCATAAAGAGTTTGGCTCTCTTCCCTATGTAACAATAGGACAGAAGATATTGAATCATACAGAGGTTTCCTTTGATGCTTACGCCGGAATGAAGGAGCTTGCAAAGCACTTTATTGAAAAACATGGAGCAAAAAGGATTGCTTTTGTCCGCGGACCCCAGAACCATGAGTCTGCGCAGGACCGTTTCCGTGGATATTACGATGCGGTAAAAGAGGCGGGAATCCTGGATGAGAATCTTATAACAGACGGCACTAACTGGTCGGAAGGAGAAGAGGCCGCTAAACAGCTTTATGAGGAAAGGGGGCTTGTTCCAGGCAGAGACTTTGACGCTCTTCTCGCTGCTAGCGACATGATGGCGCTGAGCGTAGCAAACTACTTTGAAAAGCGTGGTTACAAAATTCCGAAGGACTATATATGCGGAGGATTTAATGACTCTGCGGAAAGCAGGATTTATTCAACTCCATTTTCTACTGTTCACATGCCTATGGAGAAGCTGGGTGTTCTTGCTTATGACAAGCTGATGCAGGAGCTGTCTGGAAGTCTTAAGATTTCAGATACTGTTCTTCCGGCCTATCCTGTAATAAGAGAGAGCTGCGGATGCAACAATGTAAAGCAGCTTCAGAATTTCTATGACTCAAAGACGCATATAAAAAACCGTGACCAATTTATTGAAGATATTGCCACGCTGTTACGGATGGACGATGAAACTAAGCAGAGTGTAATCGTGCCGCTGTTTGATGCCTTATTTGAGAACAACCAGTCTGAATTCTTCCATCTTCTAAGCGAAGCGCTGTTAAAGTATTTTAATGACGGAGGAGAGCTTTCAACTCTATTTGAGGCAATCAGAATTCTGCATAGCTCAAGCTGTTTGCCAGAAGAATATGTTGTAAAAATTATCAGCACAATAAAGCTGATAATTCCTCAGACGCAGGGCCATGTTTTTGCCAGCAAGCTCTACGAGACAGAGAAGCTCTCCGCGTCTGTCAGTGCCATGAAAACAGAGCTGCTTTCTGCCCACGACTTTAGCGCTCTTGTTGGTGTTCTTGCAAAGTATCTTCCCCAGATAGGAATCCGCAATTCAACAGTTGTACTTTATGGAGAAAAGGGCTCTTCCAGATATATTGGCGGTTTTAATGATGCGGGCGAAGTCCGTTCCGAAGAAGTTAGTTTTCCTGAAAACCTGCTCGTTCCGTTAAAGTATGCTAAGGAATTTGAATATGGTGTTTATGTTGTCCAGCCTTTGTTCGCGGCGGACACTCCGCTAGGCTATATTATCTCCGCATATTCTGGCTGCGATGGAATTGTTTACGAGGATCTAAGGGTTGCGGTGAGCAACGCTATTCAGAGCATTCAGCTTTTTCAGGAAATAAACAAAGCCCGTAATCTTGCGGAACAGGCGGAATTTGCTAAGACAGAATTTTTCGCGAATGTAGGAAGCGACCTTTGCGACCCTCTAAAAGATCTTGCGGCTAAAATTATCCAGATGCAGGGAAATATTGAAAAGGGAATCCTTGACCAGGATATTCTTACAGAGCAGCTGATTTTTCTCCGCTCCCAGATACAGTCTCAGCTGGAGAAGACAGAGACCTTGGTTGATCTTACCCGCTCGCAAGTTGATGACTTGCCAATGGAAAAGAAGCTATTTGATATAAGACAGGTTCTCCCTGGAAGTGTTGTTGCCTCCCTTAATGAAGAGTTCCCGCTTATATTCGGCGATCCGGACCGCATAAAGAAAGCTCTTCTTGCAATGTTTGGAAATGGAATTGGCACTATGTCTATACGCTCAGAGATTGACGGCCTAAAGATTACAGTAAAGACAAAGCGCCTTGACTGGCAGACACCGGAGCTTTTACTTGCGGAAAAAATCATTCTTCTGCAATACGGGGAAGTTGAAAAAATCGACAATACTTCTGCTGTCGTTACATTGCCGTGGCCAAGCCTTGCGGGGCTGCCGCCGGTCAAGCAGGATCAGATGCCTGTAAAGGCGCTCAACCTTTCCTCAAGGCCTGCGGATGTCAATTTGTTTGGACTTGAAGTTGAGAACTTTTCCGGAGCGCAGGAATATAAGGAAAACTATATCCTTTACTGGAAACCTGACAGCGCGCCTATTGACGAGTGGGTTAAGATTTATGCGCTACGTCATAACGAAAACCTTTTCCGTGCGCCGATACTTTGCTACAGCCATGAGCTCATAAGCCATTCTTTTATCGAGATGCTTGAGTCCCAGGTACGTACACAGAAAAGCGCTCCTGTGCTTTTTGTGAATACACAGCATACCCGCTACGGCACATGGGCGACGGACGCAAATTCTGTAAGTATTTCTTCTATGAATGAGTTTGACAGCATACTAGGTGAAATAACGCCATCGCTCATAGTATTTGAGACAGTTGATGAAGAGACGATAAAAAGAATCCGAAAAAACTCAAAGACGGTGCTTGTGCCGATTATCGTCATTCCCGATTCAATCTTGTCGGAAGAAGAGGTTGAGGTTCTGTGCTCACACCCGCGAATTATACTTTGCAATAGGGGCGCGGCAGAGTCTGAGCAGTTTAACAGCCGTATTCATGATATTCTGAATGGAGACGAAATCTTGCCTCCTCATACAGGCGCGCTAGTGAAAAAAGCGATTTTGTATCTGAACAAGAATGCGTCACAGCAAATTGTGCGCTGGAAGCTTGCGGATACAGTGCATGTGAGCGAGGATTATCTTACAAGGATATTTCATAAGGAGATTGGCCTTTCTCTTTGGGAATATTTGAACCGCTACAGAATCTATCTTGCGACAAAGATGCTTCTTGAGACCAATGACACTATCTATGAGATTGCCGAGAAGTCAGGATTCCAGGATCAGGCATATTTCTGCCGCGTGTTCAAGAAGATTTATGGCGTTCCTCCTGGGAAAATTAGAACTAGGCAATAAAAGTTCAAAAACGTTATGAATTTTTTTATCATACAACGTTATTGTCCAATAATTCAAAGGTAAAAGCCTTGTCAATTTGGCAAGAAAAAATATAAAATAGTTGAACTGAGGTTAAATATGGACGCACAAGAAACAACTCTTCTTAAAGCCCCAAAGAAAGATCTTTGGAAAGACATTAAGAGACACTATTCTGTTTATGCACTGCTTGTTATTCCGCTGGTTTATTATGCTGTTCTAAAGTATGGTGCAATTATTAACGGTCAGATTGCTTTTAAAAGCTTTTTGCCGTCACAAGGTATCTGGGGAAGTTCTTGGATTGGATTCCGTAATTTTGTAGACTTCTTCCAATCATTCTACTTTGGTGAGCTTCTCCGCAACACAATTTTCTACAGCTTGATGAAGCTTATAATCTGTGTTCCGCTTTCAATTATTCTGGCTGTAACTCTTTACGAATGTACACATGACATTTTGAGAAGAGTTGTGCAGACCTTGGTTTATCTGCCACACTTCCTTTCTTGGGTTATTATGTACGGTATCTTGCTTGTTCTTCTGGCTCCAGGAGACGGTATGGTAAACGACATTGTAAAGTTCTTTGGAGGCGAGGGCATAGACTTCCTTACAAATACAAAGACTTTCCCTGCAATTGTAATTATCTCAGATGCATGGAAGGAAATGGGATGGGCTGCCATTATCTTTATTGCCGCCTTGATGGGAATCGACCCTTCTTTGTTTGAGGCTGCAATGGTAGAAGGCGCTTCTGCTGTTCAGCGCGTCTGGTACATTACAATTCCTTCAATTAAGCCGGTAATTGTAACAGTAGTTCTTCTTAAGCTTGGTACAGTTCTTGACGCAGGATTCAACCAGATGTTCATGCTTTACTCTGTTCCTGTATATTCTGTTGCAGATATTATTGATACTTGGGTATACCGGCAAGGACTTTTGCAGTTCAGGTTCGCTCTTGCGACTGCTGTCGGTATTTTCAAAGGTATAATCGGTATGTTGCTCGTAATGGCATCCAATGCTGTTACTAAGAAACTGGCTGATTCTTCACTTCTGTAGGCAAAGGAGACAATGGCAAAATGACAAAACCTAGCACAGTAAAATTAACTGCCGGCGACCGCACATTCTATATTTGTATAAACGCTTTCCTTATTTTTATTGGAATTATTATCATAATCCCAATGTGGTCTACAATAACTCTCTCGTTCCGTCCAAATGCGTTCTTGGGAACAAACTTTGAGGGAATGTTCCTTCCAGTTTGGAAATGGGATGTGTCGGCTTATAAGGCTCTTTTAGGCAATGCGGGATTTATCCAGGCATTCTGGAACTCATTAAAGATTATGGCATTTGGTGTTGTTACAGCTCTCTGCTTAACAGTTCCTATGGCATATTGTATGTCTGTTTCCGACCTTCCTGGCCGCAAACTCTTGAACTATTTTGTTCTTATTCCGTATTTGTTCAATATCGGTATAATCCCTACATATCTCGTTGTAGTTAACCTTCATCTTACAAACCATCTTGCTTCTATTTTCTTGCCAGGCGCGATTGGTACTTACAACTGCTTGATTATGCGCGGATTCTTTGAGGGTATCCCGGAGTCATTAAAGGAGTCAGCTCGTATTGACGGCGCGGCTGAATGGTATGTTCTTGTTTCCATTATTCTTCCATTGTCTAAGCCAATTATTATGACAATCGGATTGTATTATGCAGTAAACTTCTGGAACGACTTCATGCACGCCATGCTCTACTTGAATGAGGCATACTTGCAGCCGCTTCCAATTCTTTTGCGCAACATCTTGCTTGCTTCTGGTATGAACGAGTACGTTGAGGTAAATGCATTTGGAAACGCATCTGTCGCGGCAATCAAGGCGGCTTCAGTATTCCTTTCTGCTATTCCAATGGTTATCGCATATCCGTTCATCCAGAAATACTTTACAAAGGGCACGATGCTTGGTTCTGTAAAGGGCTAATAATTAGTAATTTTATGTAACTATTTGACCAGATAACTTTTTAATATCTGGTCAATTTTGTGTGGATATAATAAGAATATCCTTATGTAAGGGTAATTTTTATTTATAATTTTTTCATTAAACCAACAAAAGGAGGAAAGAATGAAAAACTTTTTTAAGAATCTTGCGCTCGCAGCTTTGATTCTTGCAGTTGCCTCTCCAGTTTTTGCAGCAAAAAAATGGAAGGTAAACAAGGACGGCACAGTTGACATCGAGCTTTGGTATGGTGCCGCTGTAACAGAGGCTGGTCCGCCGCCTGCAGACTGGAAAGCTTATAAGATAATAAAAGACAAGCTTGGTATTAACTTGATTATTACAGCTCTTCCTTCAAGCGAAACAGACCAGGATACAAAAATCAACGCGGCTGCGGCTGCTAACGCTCTCCCGGACATCTTTATGTGCGGTGACAACTGTTTCCAGCTTTTGTCTAAGCAGAAGGTTCTTGCTCCAGTAGATGATATGTTTGCAATGATGCCTAACCGCACAGCAAAGCTCTACGACAAAGATGCTCGCAAGCATTCTACTGTAAACGGCGTTTGCTATGGTCTTGATCAGCCAGGAACAATCGTCCGCAACGAGGGTATTCTTATCCGCGAGGACTGGCTCAAAAAGCTCGGACTTAGCGTTCCTAAGACAACAGATGAATTCTTCGAGGTAATGAAAGCATTTACTTTCCAGGATCCAGATGGAAACGGCAGACAGGACACCTATGGTCTTGGCGCTTACATTGAGCTTAAGCCAATGTGCGAAGGACTTGGCGCTCGCTTTGACCCATGGTTCGGCGCATTCGGTGTTGCTGGTACATGGACAATGGCAAAAGAGGCTCCAGGACTTAACATCAATAAGCCAGAGTATTATGACGCTCTTGTATACCTCAAGAAAATCATTGATGCAAAGGTAATTGATCCAAACTGGACAGCTTACAAAAAGGATGACTACCGCGCTTCTTGGAAGCAGGGAAAATTCGGTATTTTCCGTGAGCAGAATGCTGCTGCATTCGCAGAGTCTAACTATGCTCCGTTTGACCAGAACTTCCCTAACGGCAACCTTATAATCGTTGACCCGCCGGTTGGTCCTACAGGCAAATCTGCCGCAGGTGTATATGATCAGGCTTACCGCCGCTATTGCCTTGCCGCTACAAATGCAAATCAGTCAATCAAGGGCTGGGCAAAAGATCCAATGAACCCTGGAAAGAAAGTTAATATTACTAAGAAAGAGATGATTGCACGTCTCCTTGAGTGGATGTCTTCTGATGAAGGCTACTATCTCCTCGGATGGGGTGAGGAAGGTGTGAACTACGTGTTTGATCCAAAAACTGGAGCACCAACAAAAGATGGTATTCCTGATCCATCAAAAGCTTACTCAAAGCCAAAGATGCAGATCTACACACAGCTCCGCAACCTTGTTTACTACAACTCAGATATCGAGCTCATTTCTCGCTATCCAACATACACAACAGCTGTTTCACACAAAGAGCTTTCTTCTTTGGTAGCTCTCCGCACAATGCAGTCTAAGCCATGGACACCGACAATCGGTGCTTCGCTTCTCCCTCTCCCGGATGCTGACCTTCAGCGCTTCTACGAGCAGGGTGTAGTTGAGTTCATGACAGGCAAACGCCAGCTTACAAAAGCTAACTGGGATGCTTGGCTTGCTGAATTCAACAACATGGGCGGAAAGGCTTGGGAACAGGCTGGTATTGCTAAGATGAAGGAAATGAACCTCCTTTACTAGTTTGCTAGTGTTCTAAGCTAAAGGACGGCGCTTCTTGGCGCCGTCTTTTTTTTTATTTAAAATTAGTTTATATTCGAGTATATGAAAAACACACAGAAGAATGAGCTTGCTGTCTGCGGATTTGAAGCCGTAAGAACACTTGCAAGAAAGAATCCTCAGAAGATTAAAAGATTTTATTTTGCAGAAGAGAAGATGGGGTATTTTGGAGAGCTTTGCAGGTATCTTTCCAAGAAGAAAGCTCCTTATAATAAGGTAAAGGATGAGTCAGAGCTTGAGAAACTCTGCGGCAGCGTGCATCATCAGGGTGTGGTCGCGATGATTGAGCAGCCTCAGATTGAGCAGCTGACAAATGACATTACAGATGAATGGCTCCATAAAAAGGAATCCGCTTTGTTGCTAGACAGGGTGGGCAATGCCAACAACCTTGGCGCAATTGTAAGAAGCGCCGCATATTTCGGAGTCAGGAATATAATAATACCTTTGGACGAGGCTCAAAGCTCAATAACAACAAGCGCTTACCGTGTAGCGCAGGGCGGCATGGAATATGTGAATATTTACTCTGTAAAAGCGATAGGCCGGCTCCTGGAAGCGATGGCCGGCAAGATGATGCGCTTTGGCACAGATGTAAAGGCAAAGCAGCCGGTAAGCAGGATTAAAGAGCTTAGCAGAGGAAAACCGGCCCTGATTGTTCTAGGAAATGAAGAGCGTGGAATATCAAAAATCGTAAGGAACAATTGCGATGAGCTTTTAATAATCCCTAACACAGACACTAGTGGCGGCAGCGACAAAGAAGAACGTCCGATAGAGAGCCTGAATGTCGCACAGGCGGCGGCGATAATTCTATATGAGATGCGAAAATAGTTTTACCGACGCCCATCCAGCGCTGCATATTATCTGTTCATCTCAGACTGCGTACCGGTTGAGTGATGAGCATTGATAATGGCTTGAATTTCTGTAAAGTCTGAGACAGGCAGGTCACCGAATATTGTGTTCTTAGTGGCGCAGGTGGCATTGCCAAACTCAACAGCCTTTTGAGCATCGTCATATTTTAGCAGTCCAAACAGAACTCCCGCACAGTAAGCATCGCCAGAGCCGATACGGTCAACGACATCAATATCCTTATAAGGCTTTTCACGATAGAACTTGTCCAGCCGCCTTAGATAAACTGTGGAGCCGAAAGAATGAACTTTAGGACTGATGACTTCGCGCTGTGAAGTAGCAATTATCTGTATATTGGGATATTTATCGCAGAACTGGCGGTGCATATCCTCTAGTGTTCCTGTCATCTGGAACATACGGCGGCAGCTTTCCTCAGAGACAAAAAGAATATCAACATAGGGAAGAATCCTCTTTATAGTGGTTCTAGCTTCTTCTTCGCTCCAGAGGGTTGCGCGGTAATTCACGTCAAAAGCAATCCGCGCGCCCTGCTCCTTGAACTTCTTAATCATGTCGATTGCAAGAAGACGGGTAGCCTCGCTTAATGCCAGGGTTATTCCAGATGTGTAGAACATCCGTGTCTTTGTATAAATATCATCAGGGATTTCAGACTCGCTGATTTTCGTTATAGAGGAGTTTTTCCGGTCATAGACAACAGTAGGCTTACGTGGATATGCTCCGTTCTCATAGTAATAGATGCCGACACGAGCTTCTGGAGAATCATCCCAGATAATAAAGTCATCGCTGACAGATGCGGAGCGAATTCTGTTCTTTATGAAAGTTCCGAGCTGGTTTTTGGGGAGCCTTGTAATTATACCGGAACGGCAGCCGAGCAAAGAAACTCCACAGGCAACGTTCAGCTCTGCTCCGCCGGCATGTTTCTTGAAAGAGTCGCTTTTGTATAAAAGCTCATTTACAGGCGGCGAAAGGCGGAGCATAGTTTCTCCGAAAGTTATCAGATCAAATTCTTTGTGCTCATAGAAAGCGTCTTTTGTATTCATAAATTGCCTCAAAATCTAATAATCGAAAACACTTTTCTCTAAGTATCTGTTTTTAGTTTAATGATTAAGAGAAAACACAACAAGTGGATATAAGAAAATTATTTGCTTTGTGGACTTTTAACCGCCTGTCAATTATACTAAGTGCTATGGCAAAAAAAGAGAAAAAAAATAATCAGACCGGACTTGCGCTTGCATGCTGGATTCTAGGTTTTTTAATATTGCTGATTGTTTTTCTTGTTAAGCAGGACGATATATATTCAAATCTAAAGACAACACGTTTCTTTGAACGGCTATTTGGCACAACTCCCGAATTCATAGAGAATCATGAAGTCAAAGAAAAGCCTCCTGCAAAAGAAGAGGAGACTGTAATAACATTGAGCACGGAAGAAAAACCTGCCACACCTCAAAAGCCGACGGAAGAGACAAAAGAAACTACTTCTGCGAATGAGTCTCAAAAGAGTCAGCCTGTCCAGGAAAGCAAGAGCGAGAGCACAGTAGAAGCAAAATCTCAGGAGCAGACCCAGTCTCAGGTAAAAACAACCACTCAGGAAAAGACAGAAACGCAGTCAAGCGGCAAGGCTTCCGTAGAGCAGGAGAAGCCAAAGACTGTTACAGTTGTAAATCAAAAACTCTATTTTGTTTACATTGGCGAAGATGGAACATTGAGCCGGAAAATGATTACGCGGCAGGTAGAGAAGAATGATTCGCCGCTCATGACAAACATCAACCTTCTGCTAAAAGGCCCTGACTCATCAGAGAGCGCGAAAGGATACAGGAGCTTGATACCTCCTGGCACAAGGCTTTTATCTGCCACAGTCCGTGACGGAGTAGCTTATTTGAATTTCAATGAGCAGTTTGAGTTTAATACCGTAGGAATGGACGGTTATCAGGCGCAGCTTATGCAGATTGTGTACACGGCGACAGAGTTCAGCACGGTGAGCAGCGTGCAGTTCCTGATTGACGGGCAGAAAAAAGAGTATCTTGGAAGCGAGGGTATATGGATTGGAAGCCCTCTTTCGAGGGCGAGCTTTAATTAACCGAGTACGACTTTATAATTCTCTCAAAATACTTGCTGTTATCCTTGTATGCACCTTGAAAAACTGTAAGCGTCATAATTGCAAGATGATTCTCGTCAAGGCGGGTAAGCGTCTTAAAGTCTCTTGTGAATGATTTTGAGATGTCGTTAAAGAAAAGGTTTTGAAAGCTGCTTGTGTTTTTCTTGGTTTCAATCTTGAGCAGCTCTGAGTACGGATATATTTCTCCGTTGCCTAATGTAAGCTTTCTGTAGAGACCATTGATAAAATCCTCTCTTTCTTCTGGCGATTCGCCGCTTAGCTCAATAATATCCAGCGCAAGGATTGCATTGCTTCCTAGTGAATAAAGATTTTCCGCTCTTGCAGACCATTGGCTGTCAAGTGTGATTTTTTGTGTAAAGGCATCGGTCTTTGAGTATGATATTTTTTGTTTCTTTGCCTTCTTGTCCTGCTCAAACTGATGTGATGAGTCTGTTGTCTTGAGTGGCATTCCCTCAAAAGCCGTAAAGCTGTCGTCGCTAGAGCTGATTAGCTGTCCAGCAGTTATAAGGGTAAGGAGAGCTTTTCCGTCTATGCTTTGAATGCTCTTTATGTTAAAGATGGGCACAAGAGGCTCAAAATTGATTTTTACATTTCCGCCGAACTGCTCATAGTCCTGTTCAATGCAAAGGGCATCCTCAATAATTCCAGCTTTCTGTCTTCGGGAAGACAGCTCATAAATCATATCATGCAGGTAGTTGATTATGTCGGTATCATCAGGACTTACAGCCGACATAATGCGCTCTCCGGTCAGCTCGACATAGTCTTTTGAGCTGTCAAGGGAAAAAAGAATATAAATATCTTTTTTGGGGAGCAGAGGAGTTTCATCTGTTTTGGCGGGAGCAAAATATCTCACACCATAAGTATTATCATCAAAGTAGACAGCGCCAAAATAAGACTCTCTCTCAAAGGAAGAATCCCTATAATAAATAAACTGCCCTGAGCTGTCAGGAATTTTCTGTGTTACCCCCGGAAGCGCAGAGAGAATTGAGCAAAGGGAAAATGTGAATAAAATTAAAAATGATTTTTTCATAAACAGGTTACCATTAAACATAGACCCTGAAACGAGTTCAGGGTGACTTGATTGTCATTAAAAGGATGTGGCGCCGTCATTCTGAGCAAAGCGAAGAATCTCAAAAAAGAGATGTTTCGCATTCGCTCAACATTACGATTATGTTCCTACGCCTTTAGCTTCGCCAGCTCGTCTTTGACAAACTGAACTGCTTTTGCGCTCACTTCTTCCTGCGGAACAAGCTCGGCTTTTTCTGCATCTCGCGGCTTGAACTCAACGTTCGGAAGATTTTTGTCGCCCACGGTGATTCTGAGCGGAATTCCAATCAAGTCCATGTCAGAGAATTTTACGCCAGGGCGTTCGTTTCTGTCGTCAAGAAGAACCTCGATTCCGGCTTTTTCAAGCTCGTCATAAATCTTGTCGGCGGCTTCCTTCATTTTTCCGTCGTATTTGATTGGAACAATGCACACTTGGAACGGCGCGACAGACATCGGCCAGATGATTCCTTTGTCGTCGTGGTTTTTCTCGATGATTGAGGCAAGCGTTCGGTCAACGCCGATTCCGTAGCAGCCCATTGTAGGCTCGGCCGGCTTTCCGTTCTGAGCAAGGAAAGTGACGTGCATTGACTTTGTGTATTTGTGTCCAAGCTTGAAAATGTGTCCAAGCTCGTTTCCTTTTGTTGAATAAAAAGTGCCTCCGCACATCGGGCATTTGTCGCCAGGCTTTACCGTGCGCACATCCGCGTTGATATATGGAACAAAGTCGCGCATCGGCTCAACGTGCTTGACGTGGAATCCTTCTTTTCCAGAACCTGCGATTGCGTCGTGCATAAGAGCGATGCCGTCTTTTACAACGGAATAATCAACAACGAGAGGGCATTTTACGGTCATCGGTCCGACAAATCCGTGAGGAGCGCCAGCGTATTCAAGAACTTCCTCCGCCTCGGCAAGCACAACTTCGGACGCTTTTAATGTCGCGGCAAGTTTCGCCTCGTTCACGTCAAGGTCAGCGCGGATTAAAACGCAGACGTATGAAACTGGATAATAATCTCCCGCAGAGTCTTTTACGCGCTTGAATTTGTCTGCTCCGTTTGCTCCGGTCATATCAAGAGAAGAGTTGATTACGCGGTAAATCAAAGCCTTGATGAACATTTTTGACGACTCGTCAAAGAACTTTTCCATATCTTCGATTGAAAACACATTCGGAGTCGCAACCATTTCAACAGCAAGGTCAGTTTTGCTCACCTTTTCGCCTTTTTTGTTCACTGATTCGTCAGGAGCGCACCAGGCTTTCTCAACGTTCGCCGCATAGCCGCATTCTTTGTTCGGGCAGATGATAAGCGTGTCGTCGCCGATTGGGGACTCAACCATAAACTCTTCTGAGCCGGAGCCGCCCATTGCGCCAGAGTCCGCGCGAACTGGAATAATCGGAAGCCCAAGCCGCTTGAAAACGCGGAAATACGCTTTTTCGTAGAGCTTGTATGACACATCGAGCGACTCGTCGTCTGCGTTCATCGTGTAGCCGTCAGCCATAATGAACTCGCGTCCGCGCATCACGCCGTATCGCGGGCGGATTTCGTCTCTGTATTTTGTGTTTATCTGATACAAGTTGATTGGAAGCTGCTTGTACGAGCTTAAAGTATCGCGGACAATCACCGTGAAAGCTTCCTCCGCAGTCGGAGAAACAACCATATCCTGCTCGCCGCGGTTCTTCGCTTTGAGCATCTGCGGGCCCATAGTTTCCCATCGGCCTGATTCTTTCCAGATGTCGCCCGGAACAATCACAGTCGGCTTGAATTCAAGAGCCTCCGCCGTGCCGTTCCATTCCTCGCGGATAATCTGCTCCAGCTTGTAGAGCGAGCGAACTCCAAGAGGAAGATATGTATAAAGTCCGTTTCCTAATTTCCGTGTGATTCCAGCCCTGAGCATAAGTTTGTGGCTTGCAATGACCGCTTCCGCCGGTGCCTCGCGGAGCGTCGAGATATAGTATTTTGATGCTTTCATAATAATGATATTTTAATGAAAAAGGCTGGTTGTTACAACGAATGTAACTCGCGCGATTATCTCGCTTTTCAGTGCGCCGCGACCTTGCGGTGTTTTTTGTGAAGGGTGAGTACGATTAGTGTTTTTAATCAAAGACGGCAGGACTGAGAGGCTAAGTCGGCGGGACTTGAGGAGTAAACCGGCGGGACTTGAGGAGTAAACTGGCGGGACTT
>CAZURC010000050.1:0-13583 GCA_964623405.1 uncultured Treponema sp. | reverse complement strand
GAATATATCATCCCTCCCCTTCCTTAGTCAACACCTTTCCTCACTTTTTTTGAAATTATTTTTATTTTTTTTACTTGCAATTATTTTTCTAGCGCATATCGTTAAATTCGGAATTTATAGCATATAAATTTTAAATTTATCGACGTTAAATTCAGAATTTATAGCGTATAAATTTTGAATTTATCGGCGTTAAATTCCGAATTTATAGCGTATAAATTTTGAATTTATCGGCGTTAAATTCGGAATTACTACACAATAATCTGTCCACTTATCGAGAATGATTATTTAAATTGAACAATCTTATTATTCTTTCCTTAAAGAATCCTCACGTTTAGCAATCTCTTCCTTAAACGCTTTTATTTTCTCTATGTGACGAGCAATATCTGGCTCAGAGGAAGCTATAGAATTCTTTCCGTCATCTATAAATGACTTCAAGACATCCAGTCCAAGCTCTGTTATCTCCTTTTTTAGCTGTCCTTGAATCTTCATCTTTTCAATCCGCAGGACACTGTCATTGCCAAATTTATTCACAGCTTTGCCTGCTTTCTCAAAGGCTTCCTTTGACGCATTGACTCCGATTTCAATGTATTTCTGTACATCTTCCTTAAATGCCATATCTGCCTCCCTTATACAAGTCTGCAATGTAAGTTTTATGTTTATGATATTCTACGGCTAGATCTTCTGGATAGCAAGAAGCGTCAGGTCATCTGCCTGCACATCCTCGCTGACCCCTGTATAATAAATATAATTTGGCTCCTGCAAGTCAACAACATTCCGGCAGTAATAATCATATCGGCTAAAGGTCTCTTTGAGAAAAGCATCTATTCTTCTGTCAACGCATACAACATCTCCGCTAAGCGCGACATTTCCAAATTCCGTGCGCACAGCCTCGCCTTTCGCATCATTAGCCTTATACATACGAAATACTTTCTCTACAGAAGCCAGCGCCATTATAGCCTCGCCGACAGTTCCCTCTAAATTCGAGAAATCAAAAGACAGCTCCTCATCAGGAATGGGATTATGATATTTCTTCAGAATATATGTCCTGCGATTGAGCACAGCCTCTATAATGCCTTTTACCCGCTCTTTTCCGAACTGCTCAGAGCTGTCGCCTTTCTCGTGTGTAAAATGAGTTTCACCATTTTCCAGTCCTGGAGCAGAGCACTTTATCACCTCAAAGTCCTGGTTCCTGAAAAATCTTACCGCCTCCTCTATTCCGTCTGTATACAGGAAAAGAATATCGCCAGAGCCAAGATGAAGAGTATCAACAAAAAAACCGCCTTTCTGCTCAACCAAAAAAGACGGCAAGGCCCCTGCCGCTGGAGAAGCATGAAGAGTGACAGTCCTCTCGGCGCGGGTATTCTGGTCAAAGAGATGCACAATATTATCACCTGCATTGCATATATGAACATATCCTGTCTGGGTGTCAAACAGGCAGACCAGGAAAGCCGCAAATTTGCCTTTTACTCCCAGAGACTCTATAAAGTCGTTTATCTGCACGACAAGCTTGTCCAGCGAAGTTCCGTGTGTTTTAATAGACCAGTTCTCAAAATACTTGCGGAAGAGAGTAGCAACAACCGTCATTATGAGCGCGGCGGGGACACCGTGTCCCGAAGCATCGCACTTTACAATCGCATAAAATCTTCCGTCAAGATTCTTATAGTCAAAATAATCGCCGGAAACTGCATCGGCGCCTTCATAATACCCAAATAAATGTATATTCTTTCCAAGAAGCTCAGCAGTTGTTTTTTTCCCGCCATATTCTGAGTCAAGAAGAGGGAGAAATGTCTGCTGAACTGATTTTCCGTCAAGAGCAAGCTTCTCATGCTCAGCCGCCTTTTCCTCTTCCTCCGCCGCCTTGACAAGACCTTCGGTCATCTCGTTTATAGAATCACCAAGTGTCTGTATCTCGTCTCTAGTATTTATTTTTATTGAAAAGTCCCTCAGCTTCTTTTTGTCGGCTGTCTCTGTAATTACCCTGACATGTCTTGCAAGACGCTTTATAGGGTCCACAATAAGCGACGCGAGAAGCCATGATCCTATTATGCCAAGCAAAGCCGCCGCGATTGTCACGCTAAATGCGATTATAACAACAGCAAACCGTGATTGCTCAAGAGACTCTAGAAGAGCCCCCGATGATACTCTGAGCACAATAACCGCATGAAGAAGATTCTTGTCACCGCTGTTTTTATAGAAGACTGGATAATAGAATGTGTAGTCAAGACATTCATATCCAAGTGTCTGCTCATCAAAAAGCGGAATAGAAAATGTTTGCGCCCTTGAAAAATCATGGAGGATCGATGTGTACTTATCCTTTGTCTCCTTTGAGTATTCTTTCTCAATCTCATCAAGAAGATTGTCAACTAGTCCATGCGCCTGCTCCTCAAGCGGCGCGCATTTTTCTGCAATAACAGATTCATCTGAGCCTGGAATAAAGCGGCTAGCCCCAGGAACAGGCTCTGAAGTATCAAGCCTCTCTGCGATAGAAGAGCTTGGCATTGTTGAGGACCAGAAATAATCAAGCCGGGAATTAAAATCATTCCTGCTTCTTCCCATTACAGTCGCATAAATAGCCGGCTCAAAGCTGTCCGCCTGGTGCACTAAATCGATAAGAGCCACGGTGCTTCCGCCTTCAATGGCATCATTCATCGCATTCTGAACCGAATTCGCCATCCCCTCAAGCAAAACAACAACCTGTTCCCTCATTCCCTGAACGAGTGTCCGCCTTTGCATTCTTATCATTCTGATGCCAATCGGCACAGATGCCATTGAGACCACGGCGAGCACAAGGACAACAGTAAAGCCTGTCATTTTCAGCTTAAGACTCGTTTTTCTTTTAGTTATCTTCCTTGTTGCGTTTCTTTTATCCGACGGCATAGCTCCTCCTTGCATCAGAGCGACAACTTCCGATTGTATTAGAATTTCTTTTTTTACAGCAGACACAATGCCACGCAGGGCTAGCGCAGCCGCAAACATGCACAATGCGACTAGAAGCATGACAAGAGTGTCAATGATCCGCAGACTTCTTGCGCTTTTTGATAAGGACGATTTCCAGCTTGAGGAAATTTCATAAGGATGCTCAACTTTGACCACTCCGCTCTCATCTATTGTAAACTTATTCAACGTCTGCAAGCTGTTTTCAGGCTCAGTTCCTCTCAGAGTATGATGAAGGTAAATACCATAGGTTCCTGCGTCAAGAGAGCTTAAATGAATTCCTGAAATCAACGATGATGAGTTGATTTTATACTCATCGTTGCTCAGATAAAGGGTTCTGTCATAAGGAGGGGCTCCATCCTTGTCAACATAAATTCTGTCTATAAATCCCTCGTAT
This sequence comes from uncultured Treponema sp., assembly GCA_964623405.1. Lineage (GTDB taxonomy): Bacteria > Spirochaetota > Spirochaetia > Treponematales > Treponemataceae > Treponema_D. Next base: position 10,252 of record CAZURC010000050.1, on the reverse strand, counting down.
AGGAAATCTTGCCCATAGACACTGATCTCAACATCGCCGAACACATCTTTCCTTGTTCTTATACCTGAGATAACAGTCCGCGGAATATACTTATTGGCAATAAAAAGAACAGAGCTTATGTCTCCTGCGTTTCCCGCTTCGTCCACAGCACGCACACTGAACACATACACTCCGTTCCTGCAATTATCAAGTGTCAAGGAGGATTTGCTTTGCATTTGCGATAGATTAGGAGACTTTGCTCTTTTGACAAGAGAATCTTTCATAGCTTCAATTCTCTTTATATATGCCTGGCTCTGGGCGCCGTTCTTCTCAATCGGTTTTTGGGGAGAATTTGAGAAGCCGTCCTCAATATCAAGAACTTTTGAAAGGCTCCAGCTATAGCCCTCAACATCTGTATCCGTCTCTTTCTGCCTCCATTCAAGAAGAACAGAGCTGCCTTTTACAAACCCGAGACTGTCTTTTGAGACAGGGAGAATTTCCGGCCTTTGCGGAGGCGTAAGATCCCTGAAATACAAGGCTTCCGCGCTGGCCGACCAGTTGCCGGCAAAATCAAGGACTTTCGCCTTAAAAAAATATTCCCCTTCTTCCGGAGCAGACACGCTCACAGGATAGGAGCTGCCTGGCAGCATATTTCTTCCAACGACAACATCCTCTGGAGCAGTTGAAGGCTCCTCCCCTGGCTCCTTAGAGAAGCTCCACGAGTATCCCGCAATTCCGCTCGTATCAGACGGAAGGCGTATAGAGAATCTCACATTTCTTTGAGAAGAGCGTCTCCCCTCCTTAAAGCTCAATGCAGAAACGTCCGGCGGCAAAACCGTGGTGTCTGGACGGGCAATATAAATCCTGGAATCAGCTTCATTCCTTTGCCATATATAGCAGATTTTCTCCGCACCGGCACGGTCTATGAAAAAAGCAGGGCTCACGAAGAGCGAGCCTGAACTATTCTTTATCGGTTTCTCTGCCCCAAATCCGCCTGAGGCGCTTTTAACCGCTGTATAGGCGCTGTTATCATCAAACCAGACTAAAACAAGAGAGGCCTGGCTTTCAAAAAACGACGGCCTATGCGAAGGTGTCTGTCCAGAATACTCCCTTATGTTGAGTCGTCTGTCAATTTTTCCATCAAGAGTCAAACGCGCAAGAGCGATGCTGGAAATATCGCTCCGTACCTGGGTTCTTTCCCATGCGCACCAGATTTCTCCATTTCTATAATACAAGGCAGGACTTTGATTGGAATATCCCGCAAATGAATTTGCATTTCGTCCAGGAGCTGCGCTGTCATCAGTAAGGAGAGTTGCTGAAGAAAAAGTCTTAAGGCCATCCATGGAAAAAGCTGTATAAAGCTGGAAAGTCCGCGGTCCCCCAGCGATAGAAAAATGCGACTGAAAAACAACAAGGTCTCCTCCATCCACAGGACAAAGATAAGGCGAGAATGAATTATCAGCCTCTGCTGACGGGGTGAATATTGCAAGCTCTGACCATTTTGTTCCATTCTCCGAAACAGAATAGGCGATTGAAAAACGGCTCTCATCATCCAATGAAACGAAAAGCGCAAACCCTCCATCCCTGGTCGCAAAAACTCTAGGGGCGGCGATATGCTTGCCTCCCATCGAAAGCACAGATTGTGAGAAGCCTGCATTTGTTCCGTCGCTTGACACCAGGACAAGGATCTCGCTCCTGCTTTTGGAAACTGCCATAGCAACGCTTCCTTTACTATTGGAGGCGGCTGAATATATGTCAGGAACTTCTCCGGAGAAATCAAAAGGGCCTGCGACAACTTCTTTTCCGTTTTCCTCAGAGAAATCTCCGTCGCTCGCCATATAGCTGATATAAAGCTTTTTATTTCTAACCTCCTCAAAGAAAAGGAGGTTTCTTCCGCCGCTTTTTACAACTAATGGGAAAAAAGTACCTGAGGAAGTAATGGAAACAGGATCCTCAAAATAAAGATTTTTATCCATATCCTGAGCGGATGCTCTCCATGGAGATACTGCGTAAAGAATAACAAAAAGGAAAGAGAATAATATTGCTTTTAGCTGAGTTTTAATAAATCTTGCCATCACATATTCTCAATTCGCCGCCGCAGCCTTATCACTTTTGCAACAGAAGGATTCTTTGAATACAGGCTGTTTATAAGAGCCTGAGCCTGCTCTTTCTGACCGTCATTATAAAGACGTTCCGCTCTTGAATAAACAATCTCATCAGCATCGTCAAGATAATTCTTTACCGTTGTTTGAGCCGCATTGCTGACATAGATTTGATCCTTCAGCCTTTTTGCAAGAGAGTTGTCTCTGTTCAGGCTAAGAGCCTCGTCCAGCAGCTCAATTGCACGGCTTACATTCTTCTCGTTTTGAGCCTGCCTTACAAGTGAATCCGAGCGGGCACGGTCCTTTCTTGCCTGCTCAGACTGTGCAAGCGATTTTATCTGCGACTCAATCTTACTGGCCGCCGCCTCAACATCCTTGTTGTCCGGAACTACTGCCTGCAGCTTTTTTAGGCTAGCCAAGGCCGTTCTCATATCAACCTCGTTCCCTGAGCCAGCCTCTGTCTCTGCCTGTGCTATTCTTTGCGAAATTGAAAGATTGTAAAGCTCTGGCGAAATAATTTTATTTACAAGCAGATTTATATTGAAAGCCTCTATATTTCTAGGATATGCGCGCTGGACTTTTCTAGCTTCTTCCCTCGCCTGCTCAAGGATTTCCTTTCCTTTCTCTGTCTGTCCTGAGCTGTAAATATTCTCCCCTTGCGAATAAAGGAGACTCGCATTGCTAAGAAAAGACCCCATCTCCTTATAAAGCGGATCTGAGAACACAATTTCCGTTCCGCCTGTCGCCTCCAGAGCATTATTAACCAGCACCAGAAGCTGCGAAATTTCCTTGTTGTCCTCCGCCTGCGTTTTCTCCCATGTCTGCGCCGCGTCATTAAGGCTGTTTCTAGCGGCCTCAAAATCGCCTGCGTAATAACTGGTGTAAGCTGAATCTATAAGAGAACGCACTGTTGTGACAACCCATTCGTTCTGCCGTAATGTAATCTGCGCATCTGTCTCAGCAATCTGCCTGCTAAACCTCTGTCTTATCTCATCATCATCCTCATAGCTAAGTGATTTTTTGTATTTCTCATCAGCCTCAGAGAGATATTCCCTTGCCTGATCAAATCTGCCGGCATTCAGATAGTCAACAGCCTTCGTATAGCTTGCGGAGGCCTCGTTCTCAGCTTTTCTTGCTTCGTTGATATTAATACGAGCCTGCGCCATGACTTTCACATTCTGCTCCACAAGCCCGTTTATCTCATCAATGGCACGGTCTATATTTGCAACCCCCGATGAATACATAGGGCTGGAATCACTGTATGCGGCGCCGCCATCAAGAATAGCTCTATAGCCAGTGAGTATGTCTTTGCTTTCATTTATATCACTCTCCAAGGCAATTCCTTCTTCCAGAGCTGCAGAAGGATAAAACTTTAATGTCTCATCTATGCCGTTCTCTATAAATCCGCCCGCCATTCTTCTTGCCGCTTCATTTCTGCTGACAAGAGTCTTCAAGGCCTCATCAGCCTTGTCTGAATAGTCCTGGGCAAGCATCGACCATGCGTTTCCGCACTTCTTTCTGCATTCGCTGTCAGAAAGAGCAAGCATCTCCTCATAAAGGCTGACTGCTTTCTCATAAGAAAACGGCTCCCTTTCAAGCATATAGAAAGATTCCTCAGGCAGAAGATTTTTTTCCTGCTCAATAGTTCTCAGCAGTTTTTCATAGTAATCAGCTCTGGCTAGGAGATTCTTTTCATATTCTCCGCCAGAATTTACTGGAGGGATAAATCCTTTGGAGTCAAAATTCTCATCAGCGATACTTTTGGCAACCGCAAGGGCTGTCGAAAAACTAGACTTTGAGAATTCTCCTGCCAAATCAATAGAATCAGCGAAGTCCTTTGATTTTACTTCCGGAAAATCATTCAGCTCGCTGTAAAGAGAATGCACTTTGCTTCCCTGCCCTGCTAGCTCCGTAAGATTTTCGCAAAGCAGAAAGGAAGTGTCAAAGTCTGCGTCTGTAAAAAGCCGCCCCTCATCAATTCTCAATGCAGAACGCATCCTTGAATATCCATCAATCTCCGCAATATAAACTTCCCTCTGCGCATCATCAATTCTTGAGGAGAAGAAAGCGTCTATTGCGCCAATCATTCCAGAACCGGCAGTTCCTTCAATTCCCAAGACAGCGCAGCGGCTAAACGTTATATACGAAGTTTTTCCAAGCCCCGGATAAAGCTCTACAGCCTGGCGGTCAAGCTCCTCGAGCCGCTTGCCTTCCTCCTCAATAGAATTTCTCGACGCTGCAAGAGAAGAGAAAGCAGAGGAAAACTTGCCGAGCGCAGAGGAAGCCTTTGCTATATCCAGAGACTTTACAGCAGAGACATAGTCGCTATAGACTTTCTGGCATTCATCAAGAAGGTTTCCCATAGACCTTGCCTTGTCTGTTATCTGTGAAAGGCTGTTTTCCACGTTTTTCCGCAGGGTCTCCGGATAAGCAACAGCAATCTCCTTCTCGCCGTCAAAATAAACATCAGACTCACTGTTCTTAAGCGCAAGTCCTTCCTGGAACTTACTGAACGCAGCGGCATAATTATCCTGTTTTTCCTTTGTTCCCGCTTCTACTAATGCGCTTCCTTGCGCAATAATAAGATTCAGCCGGTTTATATAATATGAAAGCCTGACTGTGCGACGCGCGTCATTTGTAAGCTCAACCTCTTCCTGGGCAGGGTTGATTTCAGTTTTCTCAAGAGACAAAATTATGTCCATTTTCTGGGAATCAAGATCATCCCCGCGGTCATTCTCCGTATTGCCGGACAGAGAGGATTCCCTCATCTTTTCAGCAAGCTCTGCGGCCTGCTTATTAAAAAGAGCTCTCTCTCTCATTATTTTTGAGACACGCTTCTGGGCGCTATCAAACTGCTCAGGATGGTTTTGAATATAGACAGAAAGAGATTCCAGGGCTTTTGTGTAATTTCTTTCGTCTATGAGCTTATCAATCATCTCAAGAGACTGCGCATAGCTTATGCCTTCTTCTCCTTCGGCATATATAACCTGGGGGAAAGCTAATCCGCTTATGCAGAAGAGGATAACAAACAAAGAAAATAAGCTATGTCGAATTGTCTCCATGCCACCAATACTATTATAATATTTTTATAAATTGTTTTCTTATATTTTCGGCTATATTGATGATAATTCTTATGACAGGCAAAGCTAAAGCCGAAATTAAAAAAGAAAAGCGTTATTATATCCATAGGAAGAGCCTTCAAACACAGGGAAAGCCAATCCAGCGTCTTAGGTTCAATCAGGATAAAATGAAGAGATTTTTCTGCCGGAAAAAGAATTTTATTACACTCCTTATTGCTCATATTCTCTTGCAGGCATCAGCTTATGCTTTAGACCTTTCAGATGTGAACGGAAAGCTGAGCGATATATTCGGCTCGCTTTCAGATGATAATGAAGGGCGAACTGTATTCCGCTCCCTGAATATTCCAGTTGGAGGCAGAGCAGAAAGCCTCGGAACAGCGGTAACAGGCCTTTGCGATGACATTACTTTTTTTGACTACAACCCGGCAGGCTCCGCCGTCCTTAGCCAGACAGAAGCGGCCTTTTTTCACAACACATGGATTGCGGATTCTGCAATGGAAACTATAGAGGGAACTACACGCTTTAACAATCTGGGAATGGGTATGCAGCTAAAATGCTTCTATGTGCCTTTCACAGAATACAATCTTTTTGGAGACAAAGTTGCTGGAAGCTATTATTCAGAGACTTCCGTAACGGCAAACATGGCCTATAACTTTTTCTCTGGATATAACTTCAAGGGGCTTGCCGTAGGCTTGAACTTGCGTGGAACCTGGAGAGCAATGCCTGACTACACAGACAATCAGACCGATGAGATTATATCGGGCTCAGGGCTGGAGCAATCCGCGCTAGGACTTATGGCAGACGCAGGAATGCTTATACGGCTCAATTTTCTAAAGAACTTCACAAGCGTTGAGCCAAATCTTGCGTTCGGATTTGCCGTAAACAATATAGGACTGGCCATAACAGGCTTTTCAAGCGGCTTGAAACTGGACGATCCTCTTCCTACACGAATAAGCGCCGGAATCTCATACAGACCTCTCAAGTCATTTTTATTTACAGGAGAAATCAGGCAGCCTGTAAACATAGCATCCATAACCTCATCAGAGAAATTATCTGTAGCTACAGGCATGGAGGTGAATATTACAAGGTTCTTTGACTTTGAGGCTGGATTCATGCTTGCAGGAGCAAACCCAAGATTCAGCATGGGAAGCCAGTTTCTTGTAAAAAGCATAAAGATGAATGTAAGCTACACTCTCGACCTGACGAGCTCATTTAACCCTGTAAATCATATAAGCGTTGCTGCAAGACTGCTTCTAGGAGACAAGGGACGCGGCAAGAAAATGCTCTCTGCGCAAGCAAAATATGCTGAGGGGCTTGCTCTCTATGCAAAAGGAACAAGAGAGGACATCATCGGAGCAATCCTAAAATGGAACGACGCAAAGAAAATTGCTGAAAGCGCGGGAACAAAATACGACCCCGCAATAGAAGCAATAAGAGCCGCACAGGATCTTCTGGATATTCATGACCAGATAAACAAGTTCGGCACACTAGAGAAATAGCCTTGCAGAACTCAAGGACAATGCTCACTGCTATATTTTTTTGCTGAAAATTCTATAGTTCATCCACGGGAAGAGGTTATGCTCTTTCTCCAGCTTTGTAAGCCAGTCTGTGCTCACAAGATTTGTTCCTAGCGAATCAAAGACAGTTGTAAAGTTCATGACTGCGGATGAGAAGCACTCCTTTGCAAAGTCAGGCAGCTCGCCGTCATGAAGCATTTTTGAAAGCTCTGCCGACTGGGCAATCATAAGCTCCTTTGCGCCTATATTAAGAAGCCTCGCTTTTAGTCCTGTCTCATCGGGAAACCTGCCCGTCATATCAACCATCCGCTCGCACATCTTCCTTGTATAGCGCAGCATCCAGCTGTTAGAGCTGTCAAGCAAATCTTCTCCATAGCCCTGTCCGCTCGCTGCGGAAGGATAAGGAATAACTTTCTTAAGCTTGAACTGCTGTCCCATCAATTCTCCAGGGGAAACAAACGAAGAGTCCTTGTTCTGCCTTAGAACTTCCTCCAGGAAATCAATGCTTTCTGCCCATGACTGTCCCAATGAGCGGGCGTTAATCGCGCATACAAGGCAAGGATTCTCAACATACCTTGAGGCTTCCTCCAGTTTCCTGTTTTTCTCATCAAGAAAGATTCTTGCGTCTGCCTTTGCCTGAAGAAGAGCTTTCTCGGCATCATAGGGCGCTCCGTCATCATTTGACCAATAGCGGAAAAGAGTGTTTGTACGCGGAGAAGAGCCGTGGACAAAATCTTTTAACGCAGACGCGTCAAGCTCAAATCCAATATCACGGTTCTGATTTCTGTAGACTTTGCGAGAGGCGAAGCCGCCGGTGCCGCATATCTCCGTCTCTGAACGCGCATCACTTCCAAAAACGACAAGTGAATTCCAGCAGCGCACAGGCGAGAAGATTCCTGACTCAGGCGCATTGACACTAAAAAGAAGGCTTTTCGCATCCAGAACAGTATAGTTTATTCCATAGGAGCGAAGAACCCGTTCAATACCAGTTGAATATCCTTGGAAAGGAAGCCAGAATCCATCAGGAGCAGAGCCAAAGAACTGCTTATGGGAAAAGATTCCAGCCTCAACCTGCGCATTTAAGATTTCAGGCATATCAGAATAATGAGGGAGAAATGCATAGGAGCCTGATGAGCCGAGAATCTCAATCATTCCCTTGTGCTCAAATCTGGCAAACTGCTTTACAAGATTGCAATGGTATTTCTCAGCAAAGTCGGATCTATTCTTCTCAGCCTCCGCAAGCTGGGCCCTGGCATTTTTTAGAAGAGCCTCATTTCCAGAAAGCCGCTCAATCTCGTTCTTTCCTAGCGCAATGCATCTGTCAAGCCATTCAATATACTGGCTCTGTATAAGCTCATCGCTTAGCATGGAACAAAGCGTGGGTGAAAGCACAATGGAAAACTTAGAGCTAATACCCTCTGATTCAAATTTGTAAAGGAGATTTATAATAGGAAGATAAGTCTGGCTGATTGAACTGAAAAGAATATCATATTCAGGACCAGGCAGCTCGCCTTGCCTTGTAATATGGCGCACATAAGGCTGATGAGCAACAATAACAATCGCAAGATTCTTAACCGGCATTTCTACAATTCTCCGTAAATACTACAAAAAAGACTGGCGATGGTTCTCAAAGTGAGAAGCCATAAGCTCTCTCATATCGGAAAGCTCAACAGCAGGACTAAGCTCCATCTCACGTCCCGGAAGAGAACTAAGGAACGGAGAGCCTTTAGGAAGCTCAATTTTTCTCGAAACAGCAAGATTCTCATCCTCTCTTCCAGAAAAAAGAGCCACAAGGTCAACGCGGACAAAATTCTTTCCAGGAGAAAGAAGAATATACTGCTGCCTGTCAGCAAGAGAAATCTGCACATCAAATGATTCTATCGGCTTATCATCATCTTCATATTCCCAGAAAGAAACCCGAAGACAAAGCGAGTTGAATGAAAAATCAGAATTAAGGCGGGAAATATCAGAAGCCCTTATATCCCAGTAAACATAAATCCAGGCAGGATTGCGAAGAACGGCGCAAATCATTGTCTCGTTGTAAGTTTCTGGAAGCGACTCCTCTGTCTTATGAACAGGAGCCTCCTCCTCGTTCTCGGTTATATCTTCTTTTGAATCTGCCTCGTCCTCTTGGGCAGCTTCCAAAAGCTCACCAATAATAAAACTTCTGTTTAGATTTTCAGGAATATCAATACCATATCTGTCCGCAATGTCAATAAGATCGGCTGTGGACAATGTCTCTAGGTACTGTCGGCTAAGGTTCTTGCTTTCCATAATTTTTTTATTGCATTTATAATCTAAGAAAACAGGGTTTAAGTCAATGTTGCAAAAGATGAATGTTGATGAAGATGAATGAACAGTCTTATTGAATTTCTTTCATAAAAAAAATAAAATACCACATTGAAAGTTAGTTTTTCTAACCACAATATCTGACAGGAGTCATATATGAAAACAACTAAGATTGTTAAAGTTATCGGCCGCGAGATTATCGACAGCCGTGGAAATCCGACTGTAGAGTCAGAAGTCACGCTTGATGACGGAACAGTTGGACGCGCCAGTGTTCCGTCTGGAGCTTCTACAGGCGAGAACGAGGCGCTTGAGCTTCGCGACGGAGACAAAAAGAGATTCGGCGGAAAAGGCGTTTTGAAAGCGGTTGAGAACATCAACAAGATTATCGGACCGGCTTTGGTTGGATACAATGTTTATGACCAGCGCAAAATCGACTACAAAATGCTTGAGCTTGACGGAACTGCTACAAAGAGCAAGCTCGGCGCAAACGCGATTCTTGGAGTTTCACTTGCTGTGGCGCACGCTGCGGCTGATTCACTCGGACTTCCGCTTTACCGCTACATCGGCGGCGCGAACACATACGTTCTTCCAATCCCGATGATGAACATCATCAACGGCGGAGCGCATTCTTCTGCTCCAATCGCTTTCCAGGAATTTATGATTCAGCCTCGCAATTTCAAATCAGAAAAAGAAGCAATCAGATGCGGCGCGGAAGTTTTCCATGCGCTCGGCTCACTTCTTAAAAAGCGCGGACTTTCAACTGCTGTAGGCGATGAGGGCGGCTACGCTCCGAACTTGAACGGAATCGACGACGCACTTGAGTCAATCTGCCAGGCAATCAAAGACGCAGGATACGAGCCAGGAAAAGATGTGACAATCGCAATGGACTGCGCGTCATCTGAGTTCGCTTACCAGAAAGACGGAAAATGGTACTACAACTACAAGCAGCTCACAAACGGAATGCCAAAAGACCCGAACGGAAAAGAGTACGACGACGAAGGCCAGATCAAGTATCTTGAGGAGCTTTGCAAGAAATATCCAATCGCTTCGATTGAGGACGGACTTGACGAGAACGACTGGGAAGGCTGGCAGAAGCTCACAAAGGCTTTGGGCGACAAAGTTCAGCTTGTCGGCGACGACTTGTTCGTTACAAACACAAAGTTCCTTGAGAAAGGAATCAAGATGGGAGTTGCAAACGCGATTCTTATCAAAGTAAACCAGATTGGCTCGCTCACAGAGACTTTGGAAGCAATCGAGATGGCTCACCGCCACGGCTACAACACTG
>CAZURC010000049.1:0-13752 GCA_964623405.1 uncultured Treponema sp. | reverse complement strand
TCAAGCCGGCAAGGTCGCTTGTCATGTAATCCAAAAAGTTGTCAGAAACAACAGGGTCGCCAAAGTAAATAACTTTCAGGTTTGTGCCTTTTGTGTATTTTTCGGCGATTTCCTTGACAGAAGCCAAAGTCTCGGCCTCCAGGTCAGACTCGGAAATCACTGATTTTGCAGCCTCGTCAAGCGAGTTTTCAAGTGAAGAAAGCTCGTCGTCAGAAAGTCCTTCGATTTTAAAAGTTCCCTTCGCCTTTGCCTTCTGATAGTCAGAAACAGTTTTGTATCCCGCATTCACAAGCAAGTCCTGCTGGTCAGCTGTCAAACCGCTCAAATGCGCAATTTCTCCTGGATGGTTATTTGCAATCAGCGTAATCTGCATCTGAGCCGCGCGGTTGTCGTCGGAAATTATGGAACGTGTGTACATCTCATCCCAGTCGGTAAGATTCTGCTTGAGCTGGTTCACCTGCTCCTGCGTCAAAAGAGGAAGATAGCCGTTCTCGTCCCTGTCAACATCTATGATATTTCCAGCCGTAAGCGCGCCGTCAACATCTTCAATAAAATCGATTTTTGTAAGCGAGTCGATTCTGTCAACATACGGAAGATTTTCGACATCAGTTGAAATATGGTCGATAATCCGCAAATTTTCCGGCGTAATGATTGTCCCTTTGTCGGTTTCAAGCGAAACTCCAATCACAACCGTTCCGCCAAATTTGTCCTCGGACTCAATCAAGCGCTGGTAAGAAGCGTGCTTCTGCGGAAAATAAAGACGGGTTGAGTTGTCCATCTTTATATCCTTAAGCTGAAAACTAAGGACAGCCGTGACAGCCAAAGTTAGAATTATAATAAGCCACGGATGCTTGTACAAACGATTCATAAAATCCTCCTATATTATTCGCCACGGATGGCGAAATAAAAGCATGCAGTGCTTAGCATGATAAAAATGCATAGATGTATTTTTATCACGCCTCCTGATTTGCATCGCTTATATAGTTTGTGTGTTTAAGAAATTAAACCAATAAACCTAGTATAGTCACATCAAAAAATACCGTCAATAAATATCCTGCAAAACAATTTCTCAATAAAAAAAATTTATAACTTGCCTGTGCCTTGACTTTTGAAGAACAATGATTATATTCTTAAACGGATAAACCAATGAGCATTGTGGGACGAGCAATAGAAACATGGAAAACTTAGACAGCAGGCAGTTCAAAGATCAAATCAAAACACTTCGGGAAAAATTCTCCGAATGCAACTCATTAATGACGGCTTTAAGCGATCCGGTGCGGCAGAAGATTCTTTTTATTCTTGCTGAATCAGGAACAGACGGAATGGATGTCCAGGACATCACCGCAAAGACACACCTTTCACGGCCTGCCATTTCGCATCATCTAAGGATTCTAAAAGACGATGGAATGATTATAAGCCACAAGAAAGGAACTCAGGTTTATTATTTTATCTATATACAGAATGCGCTGGAAAAGCTGATGGATTTGTTCTCATCTGTCCAAGAGCTTGTCTCAGGCATAGACATGGAGTCTGTAAAGGAAAAGGCTCCATGGATGATAAGCGGCGACTGATTCTACCAGAAAAGCTCCGCCTCAAAAGACACATCTGTCTCTGTCTTTCCGACAAGAGTAAGTTTTTTATTTACGCTGTCCATCTTGCCGAATATCTGCATTTTCTGGCCAAGCTTTGCCTCCTTGGCATAGTTAAGTCTAAAGTCCTTTATCATTGTGTGCCGGAGCTCATGAGGCAGGGCATCTGCGACAAAAGCGCCGTAGCGGGCATTATTCGTGTGACCGTTGCCGTCAATATCAGAGAACTTTATAACTCTCTCGTCCATCAGCTCCATGCTTTCAGGTATCTGGATTTTGCCGTATTTAAGACAGTCGTGCTCCTCGCTAAGGACAGACGGCTCGCGCACGTTGAACATCTTTGTCGGAACAATTCTGCGTGTCTCGGGATTTACAACAATCCATGAGCTGAATCCGCTCACAAGCTTCTCACCGCTAGATTTCTCGTCCATACTCTCAATCTCGTAAGCTCTCACAAGCTGCAGAGCCTCAGGTTTTTCTTCCCAGGTGCGGAGCAATATATGCTCATTCTCCCGCGGCATACGATGAAACCTGAAAGACAGGCGGCTTACAAGAACTGCAAAATTGTTCTCCGTAAGAAAATCGCGTCCAAGCCCGCGCTGATTGTAATCCTCAACAGCCGCATCCGAAGTAAGCTTGAGCAAGTCATAAAGAGAAAGCTGCTTGCTGTCGTTCGCCTCGCAAAAGTAAACCATCGTCTGTAGATAAAACCTGTTCTCGCTGTCATGGTAAGTTTTATATTCCTGCATTATCATGCCTCCTAAAGCAACAGACACGCAATCATGTCAAAGGTTGCATTCCGTCTTTCTAATATCTTCCTGTGCCCCAGAGCCAGCCATCGTCCCTGTTCTCAAAGAACCAGAACTCACGGCCATAAGTCATTATAGAGAAATTGTAAGCGGAAATCTCAGAGCCGGGCGGAACCGCCATCAATCTCTTAAAACGTCCGCTTCTAAGAATTTTATCCAAGTCCTCAATGCCGTACAGCTCTTTTGCTAGCTGTCTTCCAGTCTGCAAGTCATCAAAGCAGAAAAAAGTTGAATAAAGCGTTGTGCCGTGATATGGAATCTCGACAGTAACTTTCTTGTATTCTCTCTCATCGGCAAATGCACAAAGACAAGCAAATAAAATGGCGCAGACACAGGAAAAAAATCTTCTCATAAAGAGCACCGGCTAAAAAAAAGACCCGGAACAAAAGCTCCAGGTCCATGAATATCAAGCAGCAAGCATTATTGCCGCCTACAGAGATTTTCTAATCTCTTCGTTAAGTTTCTTCTGTCTAAAGTACTCAGGAATAAAGTAAACCCCGGCAGCGATTGAAGCAAGACCTATAACAAGCAGCAATATAGCAACAACCATGCTGAACGGAGACGTGCCAGCCGCGATGTTAAGAAGCAATGTTCTTACAAAAGCCCAGATATAGCCAAGTCCGACTACAAAGGCTACAACAGCCTTAGCCATAAAGTTCTTAACAAGGAAAGTAAAAAGGAGGAGAGCGATGAATGCAACCTGCGTAAATACATAAGCGTTCACTTCTGTTCCAGAAAGCGCGCCCGCAGGATTCCAGACATAAGTGAAAATAGACACATTTCTCTCGCCGTAGAGTGGATATTTTGCCTGAACAGATGGATCCCAATCCTTGAACTCACCGTACTTTATTTCTGAAGGCCAGTCGCTCTTGTCTTTTCCAGTCTGTCCAACAGGAAGCTCCGCCCAGGTCTTGCCAGGGTCTTCAACTTCAGAAACGAGCTTTGTTGAATTTGTAAAAGGAATAAGCTGCACAATCACAATAAGAAGCAACAGTACCCACGAGATAATGTTGTATTTGTTCAATAATTTCATAGAATATCCTCCACAGATATATACAGGTCAATAATATATTTTATCTAAACAATTTTTTTTTATCAACATAAACAAAGACCTAAGGGCAACTTTTTATTTCATTTTGACGCACATTTTGTGTATAATTCATGTATGCGGAAATTCAAAGTTGAAGCTCCTTACGAGCCTTCTGGCGACCAGGAGCAGGCAATAGAAAAACTCAGTGAAGGATTCATGCGCGGCGACCGTTACCAGACACTAAAAGGCGTGACCGGTTCCGGCAAGACGTTCACAATGGCAAAGATAATTGAGCGCGTCCAGCGTCCTACACTTATAATCTCCCACAACAAGACTCTTTCCGCTCAGCTCTACAGGGAGTTCAAATCCTTCTTTCCAAAAAACGCAGTTGAGTATTTTGTATCCTACTATGACTACTATCAGCCGGAAGCCTACGTTCCCGCGCGAGACCTATACATAGAAAAAGACGCGGCGGTAAACAAGGAGATTGACCAGCTTCGTCTAAAAGCGACCTACTCTCTGATGGAGCGCCGCGATGTCATTGTCGTGGCAACAGTGAGCTGCATATACGGACTTGGTATGCCGGATTTATACAAAGGAATGCGTGTGCATGTGGAGAAAGGAGAGATTTTTGACACACGCAAATTTGAGCAGAAAATGACAGGCATCCAGTACCAGAGAAACGACATGGTTCTGGACAGAGGAACATTCCGTGTGCATGGTGATATAATAGAAGTTTTCCCGCCTTATATGGAAACTGACACTGCGTACAGGATTGAGCTTGATTTTGACGAGGTTGCTTCCATTAAGAGATTCAATGTTCTGACAAGAGAAGTTGAGGAAGAGCTTGATGAAACCCAGTTCTATCCGTCAAAGCACTTTGTCGTGCCGCAGGATGCTCTCAACCAGGCCTCAGACAGGATACTTGCAGAAATGAACGAGCAGGTTAAAAAGTTTGAGAGCGAAGGCAAGCCTCTGGAAGCAGAAAGAATAAAGACCCGCACAACCTACGATGTTGAGATGATGAAGGAGATGGGCTATTGCTCAGGGATTGAGAACTATTCCGGTCCTATCTCAGGGCGCAAAAGAGGCGAGCCGCCTGCAACTCTTCTTCATTACTTTCCAGACGACTTTCTTTGCATGATTGATGAGGCTCACGTTACAGTTCCCCAAATCGGCGCAATGTATGAGGGAGACAGGAGCCGCAAGCAGAATCTTATTGACTTCGGGTTCCGCTTACCAAGCGCACTGGACAACCGTCCTCTTAAATTCAGCGAATTTGAGAAAAAACTGAACCAGGTTATCTACGTCACGGCAACACCGCGTCCGGAGGAGATAAAGCAATCAACACAGGTTGTGGAGCAGATAATCCGTCCTACAGGGCTCTTAGATCCTATCATTGATGTCCGCCCTAGCGAAGGCCAGATGGAGGATATATATAAGGAAGTAAAAGCCAGAATAGAAAAGCACGAGAGAAGCCTTATACTCACGCTTACAAAAAAAATGGCGGAGGACTTAACAGACTATCTGCTTGGACTGAACTTAAAAGTGAAATATATCCATTCTGAGATAGACACCTTTGAGCGTGTTGAAATATTAAAGAGCTTGCGCATGGGAGAGATTGATGTTCTTATTGGAATCAACCTGCTCAGAGAAGGCATTGACCTGCCGGAGGTAAGCTTTATTGCGATTCTTGACGCAGACAAGATTGGATTTCTCCGCTCGACAACCTCTCTGATACAGATTGCAGGAAGAGCCGCACGCAACGAGAACGGCACTGTCGTAATGTATGCGGACGCAATAACTCCTGCGATAAAGGAAACCGTGGAAGAGACAAAACGCCGCCGCGCGATACAACAAGAATACAACAAGGAGCACGGAATAACACCGCACACAGTGAGCAAGGCTGTGCAGGACATACTCGTGCGCCAGCAGAAAGATGCGGAAGAGGATGAGAAGGTCGCGTTGGATGTGCTCAAGAAGAGCGCAAACCTGTTTGACGCCAAGCAGCGGAAAAAACTTATTGAGGCTCTGAAAAAAGAGATGAGCGAGTGCGCGGACAGGCTTGCTTATGAGGAAGCTGCGGCTATAAGAGACCAGATAATAGAAATAGAGAACACTTACGGCAAGTAACGCGCCGTATTCCAAGTCATCTTTACATAAAAACCCAACATTCTTATAATCAAACATGTACCGGGGTGCTTGAAAACTCTTTTAAGCTGAGATTACACCCGCAGAGCCTCGTATGAGGCTCCAACCTGATCCGGATAATACCGGCGGAGGAAGATATGCATAGACACATCTTTAAATTCATTTCCATTTCATTACTTTCAATTATTCTATTTGCTGGCTGCTCTAAGAAAGCAGGAATATCCCAGGCACGCGCAAATGAAGTCGTAGTCTACACTTACGACAGCTTCTGCGGCGAGTGGGGGCCTGGAGCGGCAATCGCAAAGAAATTCACAGAAAAGACAGGCCTTAAGGTAACCTATGTTGACTGCGGAGACGGAGTGCAGATTCTAAGCCGCGCAGTCCTAGAAAAAGACAATGTGCAGGCAGACGTGATTCTCGGTCTGGACAACAACCTTGCGAACAGGGCCGCAAAAGAGGGAATTCTTGCAAAGTACAAGCCGGAAGGAATCGAGTCAATTCCGGAGAACCTGACAAGCGCCTTAGGAAAAGACAACTTGCTGACACCTTATGACTATGCGCCTTTCGCATTCATATTCGACACAAAGTCAGACGTTCCGGCTCCAAAGAGCCTTGACGACCTTCTGAATTCTGTCTATGAGAAGAAAATCATTCTTATGAATCCGCGCACCTCAACTCCGGGCCTGGGACTTGTAGCCTGGACCTATGCGGTAAAAGGAGAGGCCGTAGCTGACTACTGGAAAGCATTAAAGCCAAATATCCTTACCATGTCGCCTGGCTGGAGCGCCGGCTACGGGCTGTTCACAAGCGGAGAGGCTCCTCTTGTATGCAGCTACACAACAAGCGCCGCCTACCACTATGAATATGACAACACAAACCGCTACCAGGCATTGATTTTTGATGACGGCCACGTTCTTCAGGTAGAAGGAGCGGGCATTGCAAAAAATGCGCCGAACGAAAAGGGCGCAAAGCTTTTCATGGACTTTCTGATTTCAGAGGATGCACAGAACGGGCTTCCTCTTACACAGTGGATGCTTCCTTCGAACTCAAATGTAAAGCTTCCTCAGTCTTATATCGATGGAACTCCAGAGCCAAAGACAATTCTTTCCTACAATCCAGACAAAGTGAACGCCGTTGTAGAAAAGGTGATGGCAGCCCTCGGCGAATAATAGTTGACGGAGCAATACATTGCTGCTCTTAAGGACTGCCTGCTTCACGGTTTTTCAGGCGCTGCTATCCACGGCAGTCGCCTTGCTTATCGGACTTCCCGCCGCTTTCTTTACAGCGCGCAGGAAGTTTCCTCTAAGGAATCTTCTCCTCTCCCTTTCCTCAGTACCGTTCTGCATTCCTTCCTTGCTGGTTGCGCTTGGATACGTTACTTTTTTCGGAATGAACGGCACATTAAACCGCTTTCTTATGAGTGTGTCGGGAGCATCAAAGCCTCCAGTCACTTTTCTCTACAGCTTTGCAGGAATAATAATCTGTCATGGGTTCTACAACTTTCCCCTTGTAATGAGCACAGTAAGTGACGCATGGGAGCGACTTCCGCATAACGAGTCTGATGCAGCTCAGCTGCTTGGAGCCGGAAAAATCAAGATATTCAGGACAATAACATTCTGGCAGCTCATGCCGGCAATAACAAGCGCCTGCATTCCAGTATTCCTCTACTGTTTTTTCAGCTTTATGATTGTGCTGCTGTTCGGCTCAGTTGGAACGACTACACTAGAGGTTGAAATCTACCAGCAGGCAAAGGTCAACCTTAACTACCCTGCAGCCATAAGGCTTGGCGCAGTGGAAACAGCAATCGCTCTCTGTGTGGCGGCCGCATACACCGCAATGGAGCAAAAATCGCACGGACTTAGCGGAATCTCCTTTTCCGCGGCCGCATCAGGAAAACCGCGTCTATCTCAAGGCAGCGTCAAAGAAAAGCTTGCGGCGGCTATTGTCTTTTCTCTTATTGTGCTGTTCTTTATCTGCCCATTCTTTTCTATTATTTACAACGCACTTAGCTCAAAGAGGCTCTCCCAAAGCTTCACTTTCTACAATTTTATCCATATTCTACAGTCAAAGTCTTTCTGGAATGCGCTCACATGGACAGCTATAACAGCCTGTCTCACAGGATTTTTATGCGCGGCAACAGCGTTTGTTTACGCATCTATTCTAAGAAATGTTGATCCCAAAGGAAAACACTTTTCTCTAAGAATAATACCGGTTCTTCCCATGGCTGTTTCCAGCGTGGTAACCGGAGTAATAATCACATGCCTTGTTCGGCAAGGCAATTTCATTATTCTTGTGCTCGCACAGACGCTTCTGAACTGGCCTGTCGCCTTCAGGCAGATTTACGCAAGCCTCTCAAAGCTCCCGCAGTCCACTGTTGACGCCGGGGCAATGCTCAGCAAGTCGCCAATTGATGTTGTGCTAAGGATCTATCTTCCTGTATGCAAACGTTCATTTCTTAGGGCGGCAGGATTCTGCTTTGCAATAAGCGCAGGAGATGCGACACTTCCGCTCGTGCTGGCAATTCCGCGCTTTGACACTCTTGCGCTTTACACCTACAGGCTTGCAGGAAGATATAAATTCAATGAGGCATGCGCCTCCGGAGCGATTCTTGGGCTTCTGTGCATAGGGGTATTCGCCCTCTCAAAGGACAAAACAAAGAAAATAGAGGCGGAAAAATAAAATGTATTTTGAGGCAAAAGACTTAAGAAAAGAATGGAGCAATTTTTCTCTTGACGTGTCATTCAGCGTCGAGCACTCAACAATGACAACAATACTCGGACCTTCCGGCTCTGGAAAATCAACTGTGCTCAGGATAATCGCAGGTCTTGAAAAATCTCCAGAAGCTAAGATAACTCTTGGCGGCAGGGATATATCAAACGTTCCAGTCCGCTCAAGAGGAATAGGCATGGTATTTCAAAGCGCAAGCCTCTTCGGGCACTTGAGCGTCGAAGACAATGTAGCTTATGGGCTGGTCTGTCACGGCGTAAAAAAAGCAGAGGCAAGGCGGAAGGCAGACGAGTTCTTAGGAAAGTTTAATCTCTCAGGGTTCGCCCATCGCTCGCCAGAAACACTCAGCGGAGGAGAAGCGCAGCGTGTAAGCCTTGCCAGGACGCTTATCGTAAAGCCAAACCTTGTTCTCTTTGACGAGCCGCTTTCAGCGCTTGATGCGCCTTTAAGAAAAAAGCTCGCCGCCGAAATACGCGCATTGCAGGAGCAGTTTAAATTCACAGGGATAATGGTCACTCACGATATAGAGGAGGCAAGAGCCGTAAGCGACAGGATTCTTCTGATAAAATCTGGACACATTGCCTGGCAAGGAAAGCCTGACGAGTTCAAAGAAGAGATGATAGGCTAGACAGCTCTGTTTGTTGCATTCATTGAAAACTTAATTCAGTCAATGTAAAATCATCTTCTATGGAAATAAAAGGCGAAGTCAAGGGAAGGCAGCTTTTCTCTCTGCTTGTTCCGCTGATGATAGAGCAGATTTTGAACTCGTTTATGGGAACGGCGGACACGATTATGATTACCACAAGCGGCGCGGCGGCGATTTCGGCTGTTTCGCTCGTGGATTCAATCAACGTGATGGTCGTCCTGATTTTCTCGGCGATGGCGACCGGCGGCGCGATTCTTTGCAGCCAGTATCTCGGG
This sequence comes from uncultured Treponema sp., assembly GCA_964623405.1. Classification (GTDB taxonomy): domain Bacteria; phylum Spirochaetota; class Spirochaetia; order Treponematales; family Treponemataceae; genus Treponema_D. The sequence goes on along the minus strand of CAZURC010000049.1, from coordinate 4,525 downwards.
CACAAAAATCCTGAAAAAGCGCGCTACGCAGGAAAGCAGCTGATTCTTTCGGTCACGTTCGTTTCTGTCGTCGGAACGCTGATTCTGGTTTTGCTCCGCACTCAGATTCTCTCGCTGATTTTTGGAAGCGTCGAGGACGAAGTGATGGCGAAGTCGGAAACTTATTTTTTCATCACTGCCCTTTCCTACCCTTTTATCGCGCTTTACAACTCTGGCGCGGCGATTTTCCGCTCGGACGGAAATTCAAAACTGCCGATGACGGTTTCGACAATCTCGAATCTTTTGAACATCGCAGGAAACGCGGTCTTGATTTTTGGCTTGAATATGAACGTCGCGGGCGCGGCTTTAAGCACTTTGGGTTCACGCGTTTTTAGCGCGGCGGTGATTTTGTTCTTTTTAAAACGCACAAAGCAGCAGATTAGAATCGACAAATATCTTGCAAAGCCTGACTTTCCTGTAATCAAAAAAATCCTGAGCGTCGGGATTCCGACTGGAATTGAAAACGGAATGTTCCAATTTGGGAAGCTCGCGATTCAGTCTTCTGTCTCCACTTTGGGAACGGCGGCAATCGCGGCGAACGCGCTCACTTCGGTTCTGGAAAGTTTTTCAAGCCAGGCTCCGATTGGAATTGGAATCGGCCTGATGACTTTGGCGGGCCAGGCAGTCGGCGCGGACGACACGGACTTGGCGAAAAAATACATCAGAAAGCTCACGTTCTACAGTTTTATCGCCGTCACAGTTTCGTCTTTGATTGTGATTGGAATTGTAAAGCCTTTGACAACTCTTTCGCGGATGGAAGCGGATGTCGCGCTTTTGACGGTTCATCTTTCCGTTTTTGTCCACGTGATAAAGCCTTTCGCCTGGAGCTGGTCTTTTATTCCGGCCTACGGAATGAGAGCGGCGGGCGATGTGCGTTTTTCGATGATTCTTTCGACAGTCACGATGTGGACTTGCCGCGTCGCGCTCACGACATTTTTAATCCGCGTTGCAAAAACCGGCCCGATTGGAGTCTGGATTGGAATGAGCAGCGACTGGCTGATCCGCTCTTGTGTTTTCTTCATCAGATTCAAGAGCGGACGATGGCTCCGGCACAAGATTGCGCTGGGAAAGTGAATCTTCAATTCTTCTGATTTCCCGTCGCTCCAAGCAACGCCTTGCAGCCTTTTGTTATGTCGCACCAGGTCTCGTCAAAATTTCCAGTGTACCACGGATCCGCCACATCACGGTTTTCACCTGCGAACGACATCAGATACTTGATTTTGTCTTCTGTGTCCGCCCCGACAATTCTTTTAAGATGACGCTCGTTCTCGCTGTCCATAATCACAATCAAGTCAAAATTCTTGTAGTCATCTTTTGTCACGAGCCGCGCGCGGTGGTCAGTGTACGGAATGTTGTGTGATTCCAAAACTTGCCGCGTTCCACGGTGCATTGAGTTTCCAATCTCATCATAATCTGTCGCGGCGGAGTCAATGTAAAAATCTTCTTCCCTGCCCGCTTCTTTCACAAGATTCTTAAAATACATTTCCGCCATCGGCGAGCGGCAGATGTTTCCGTGGCACACAAATAAAATTTTTGTCATAAAGCTAGAACTCAGCCTCATCTGGGTTACGCACCGGGCGAATCTCAAGATTCTTGAGATTTGAAATCAACTCGCAGTCCTCAGTAGAAATCTCAAAGTCAAAGACTTGTGCGTTTTCCTTGATTCGCTCTTCGCTCACAGATTTTGGAAGCGGAACAACATTCTGCTGCAAGCTCCAGCGCACACAAATCTGGGCAATTGTCTTTCCGTATTTCTGCGCAAGACCTTTCATTTCCCCGCTGTTAAAGACGCCTCCAGTTCCAAACGGGCTGTAGCCTTCAACAACCATTCCAAGACTCCGGCTATAGTCAGCAAGATTTTTTTGCGCGATTCCAGGGCAAATCTTTATCTGATTTGCCATCGGCTTGATTTCCGCAGTCCTTAAAAGCTCGTCAATATGCCGCTCGCAGAAATTTGAGATTCCGATTGCCTTAAGCTTTCCGTCCTTGTACGCCTCTTCCATCGCTTTCCAGCTTTCGGCGTTAGTCTCCTGCCAGCAGGAGCGGAATTTGAGAGGGTTAGGCCAGTGAATCAAGTACAGGTCAACATAGCCAAGTCCGAGCTTCTCTAGTGAAGTCTTGATTGCGCGCTTTGTGTTCTCATAGCCATGATCAAGGTTCCAAAGCTTTGTGGTGATAAAGAGCTCTTCTCTTCTTACGCCCGACTCATTTATAAAATCCTGGACAGCCTTTCCGACGCTTTTCTCATTTTTGTAGGCGGCCGCTGTGTCAATGTGGCGGTAGCCTGAGCGCAAGGCAGACAAAACAGCATTATAGGCCTCGTCTCCTTCCGCGCTCTGCCATGTTCCAAATCCAACGCAAGGAATTTTATTTCCGTTCGCAAGCGTAAAAGAAGATTCTAATGATTCAATAGGGTTTTTCATGGTGAGCATTCTTGCAGAAATATCAAATTAGCTCAACACAGTTTTTCCTTAAATCCTGAATGAATCAACCTGTTTTTCCATGTCGCTTATTGAATCTCTCATAGTCCTTGAGATAGCATCAAGCTCCTCGCCAGCCTTGCCTATTCTCTGGGTTCCTGCATCCAGCTGCTCCATAGAATCACGCATGGAAGAAGCGCTGTCGTCAAGCTTCTTGATTTCCGAGAGAATAGCCTTGCTGCCTTCCGCCATTTCCGCAGATGAGGAGCGCACCTCGCTTGTGCTGTTATTCATAAGGCTTAATGAGTCGCTTATCTGTCTGGAGCCTTCCGACTGCTCCTGCATAGCAAACTTTATCTCCTGAACAACGGTGTCTGTGCCTGCTATTTGCGAGGAGACATCAGAAATAGCATGGCCAGCCTCACCGGAAGCCTCGACAATCTCTTTTATAGTCTGGGCAATCTCAGAAAGCTGATTTCCAATTGTCTTTGACTGCTCCGAAGAAGTCTCCGACAGCTTCCTAATCTCGTCAGCCACAACAGAGAATCCTTTTCCCGCATCGCCAGCATGAGCCGCCTCTATTGCCGCATTCATGGCAAGGAGATTAGTCTGCTCAGCGATGCTTGAAATAACATTGTTGGCTTCCAGCAGGGAATTAGACTCATTTTGAACAGCGTCAATCTTTACATTTACAACATTCTGTTTCTGCACAACAGTGGAAGCTCCGTTTTTAAGAAGAGAAAATGAATCCACCATCTTGTCCACAGACACATTAACAGTGTCTATGTTGCGCACCATCTCCTCAACCGCCGCGCTAGCCTGGGAAACACTTGAGCCCTGGTTTTCTATCATCTTGTTCAGAGAGCTTATATTGCTTAGAATCTGGTTCACCGCGCTGCTTGTCTGGGAAACGCTTTCAATCTGCTTCTCAATGTTGGACTTCACATTTCCTGTCTCAGATGAAATCTGTGCAATAGAGCCTGATGCAAGCTGGACACTTCCGCCAAGAGCCTCTCCAGACTGCACAAGGCTGTCCTTTGATTTCTTGAGAGATGCGACAACATCATAGAGCTTTTGAATTACACTGTTGCAAGAAACGGCGAGCGCTCCAAGCTCATTGTCGCCGTCAACAGGAATGCGCTTTGTAAGATCCCCCTCACCTGCAGACACATCGTTCATGGAAACAACAACATTGCCTATCTTGCGGAAAAAGCGGAGCATGAGCACAAGAAGAAGCACTAATCCTACGATGATTCCAGCAGTTGATATAAAAGCCAGGAGAGTTGTCGCGCTGGACATCTGCGCCTTTAAGTCAGCGGCAGGAAAGTCGCAGGCTATAAACCCGACAGCCTTTCCGTTCAGAAGAATCGGACTGTAGAGAGTGACCATCCATCCCCAGTCCTCCTGCTCTCTTATGTCAGAGGAAACAGCCTCGCCACTGGAAATACATTCAAGCGGATAGCGCCCGTAGCTCTCAAGATTTTCCACAGTTCCAAAAGGCGAGAAGTTCTCCTCGTCATCAGGAGTAGTGCTTCCGTCAATAACATACATAAAATCATTGCCGGAAACAGGAACCATGGAATAAAGATACTTGCAGCTTGAGGAGCGCTTTACCTGATTCCAAGCTTCCCAAGTCTGAATATAATACTCGGAAAGCTCATCGTCAGAATCACCGGCAAAAGGATCATAGTCACCGCCCATCTTGCTGAGCGCGACAAACTTCTGAGCATCCATATAGCTCTGCGCATTCTCAAGCACAGGCTTTCCGCCTTCAATAAAAGTGTGAAGGGCCATGCGCCTCATATTAAAGATAGCGACATAGGTAATTGAACAGCAGATTATAGCAATAAGAAGAACAGTAGGAAGAATAATCTTGAATTTATAAGATGATACAAGTTTCATACTATTTTAATATATCCCATATAACCTCTTTTATCAAAATATTTTTAAGACTTTTTTAAGTTTGCACAAAACCGTACTTTCCGCCGTTAAAAATATCACAAGCCAACGCCTCCCGCCGTCTAGCAAAAGGCAATTTAAACCAACATTTAAATTTCATGCAGGCA
>CAZURC010000048.1:7902-13764 GCA_964623405.1 uncultured Treponema sp. | reverse complement strand
TTAGAGCACCACCCTGCGGAGGTGGGGGTCGCACGTTCGAATCGTGTCAGTCTCATAGAATTGCCGGTCTAAAGAAGACCGGTTTTTTTATGCCTGCACTCTTGGCAGACTCTGCCGAAAGGCTGTTAGGCAAACACGGCAAATAAAGAAGCGTGCTTGGATTTTATAAGTTTGCGTTTTTAAGAACAGCCGCAGGCAGGTTCTGACTGAAAAATCGTTTTTTTTCACGATTTTTGCAGACAGGTTCTGCCGAAAAGCTGTTCTTAAAAGGAGATACTGTATTTATGGAAAAACAAGAAGGAATATTGGTATTTGACGAATTTGACGGCAAGTTCGCCATTGCAAAAGATGAGCACAGCTTTCCATTTACCACTCTTGAGTACGGGGACAGCTTTGAAGTCAAGTATATGGATAAATGGATTGAGACCTGTCTTGAAATCACAAATAATGACAAAGGGGAGCTTGTGTTCAAGCTGAAAGGTATAGATTTTGACGGAGACATAACAGGCTTTGACGCGCGAAAGTAAGCGTGCCCGACCGGCAGTTGATTTTTATATCTTTATATGATAGATTCTTTTCATTGCCAGGACCTGACAAAGTCCGCTTTAAGCACCGTGTCAGAGGGGGAACCCAGCAGCACACTTTCTGCGTATTTGTGTCCAGTCATCCTGGCTTTTTTTATGCCCTTCTCATATTTCTAAAAGACTATTTTATTTTCTTCTCAAGAGAATAGACCTGCTTCCCGCCAAAAAAAGTTGCATGGACACGTCCTGTGAGCCGCTTTGCCTCAAATGGGGTAGACTTTCCCTTGCTAAAGAACTTGTCTGGATTCACTGTCCAGTTCTCATCCGGATCAACAAGCACTAGATTGGCGTCATAGCCAGGAATAAACTTTCCAGAATTTATTTTCAGCAGCTTCGCAGGGGTTTCCGACATAAGCTGGCTTAGACGGCTAAGCGAGATACCCTCCCTCTTTACAAGGACTGTGTTGCATACAGCAAAGGCTGTCTCCAGTCCTGTAAAGCCAGGACTTCCGGCAGCTTTGTCGTCCTGCGTATGCGGAGCATGGTCTGTTGCAATCACATCAACTGTTCCGTCTTTTATTGCCTGCACAAGAGCCATTCTGTCTTCCTCGCTCCTTAGAGGCGGGTTGACAAGAGCACGGATATAAGGCGAATCTGTGCCGACAAGTCCTATGTGATGTGGAGTAACCTCCACAGTGCAGTCAAACCCTGTCGGAGTCTTGCCCTCTTTTACAAGTTTTTTTGCACGCCGCACCGCATCCATGCTTATAGCCGTTGAGCAGTGGCAGATATGTATATGGCAGCCTGCTACCTTTGCAATCTCGATGTTTCGTTCTGTCGCTGTATCTTCCGCAAGAGCAAGAAGCTGGTTAGCGGCGGTAAGGCAGCCGTCAATCTCAAAGTCAACAGAAGCCGGAACATCTGGAGTTTTTACATTCACTTTTCCAGCAGGAATATTGTATTTTTTCATAAAGCTCAGGGCGCGGATTCTGTAAGGCTTGGCCGCCTCCGCAAGAGCAGGATCCTCGCAATGGCAGCTTACCGTTATACTGTTCTTCGCCGCGGCTTTCATACCTTCCAGCATGACTGCGGCAGAAGAAACATCATGTCCGTCCTCGCTTATCACAGGAAATTCGCTTGCGGCAAGATGATGTATTTCTGAAGTGTCCTCGCCTCCAAAGTCCTTTGTAATGCTGACCGTCTGGAAAACCTTTGCTATTCCCTTGCTTTCAGCTTCTGCCATAATCTCTTTTGCAAGCTTGGCGGTAGAGACAACGGGCACAGTATTAGGCATAGCCACAACAGTTCCAAACCCTCCTGCCGCAGCTGCCTTTAGTCCGGAATCAAGATCCTCTTTTTTTGTCTGGCCCGGATAACGGAAATGCACATGCATGTCTATGAATGACGGAAGCAAGACGAGCCCCTCCGCATCATAATAGACAGGCTTTAAGTCCATATCAGTCAATACAGAGGAAGAAACTTTCATCGCATCCTTTGCTTCTTTTATATCGCCAAGAAAGACGCCCTTTATTTTTCCGTCCTGAACAACAATCATCCCGTTGCTGTCAATTGAAGAGTCAACAAGACGGGCATTATATATAATTAAAACTGAGCTGTAAGAATCCATATTAGCATTAACCTCCTAGTGCTTCCGCTGCAAATTGAGGAAGCACAGCTACTGCATCTATTCAATAGTTCCTGCGGTATAGAATGCATCACAGTATTCGCAACGGTATGTTGCTTTTTCTCTGTCCGCAAGTATAAACACCTGCGGCACATAGTGCTCCGTCATTGTGATGCAGCGGGGATTCTTGCACTTTATTACATTCTCAACCCGCTCGGGAAGCTCCATATTGATTTTTCGCACAATCTTCTCATCTTTGATTATATTCACGCAAATATTAGGGTCTATAAAGCCTAGCACAGAATAGTCTATGTTTATGATATTATCGACTTTTATTATGTCCTTGTGGCCGGATTTCTTGCTGGGAACATTCATAATAAGAGCGCTTGTAAAGCAAGCCTTGTCCAGGCCTAGCCAATGAAAAATCTGAGGACCGTAGCCAGCCTTTATATGGTCAATCACAAGCCCATTTTTTATTGTGTCTACATTGAGCATTAAAGAACCCCCAGAATCTTTGAAATAAGAGCCATTCTTGCAAACATGCCATACCGCACCTGCTTAAAGTATGCGGCGCGCGGGTCATCGTCAACCTCTGGAGAAATTTCGTTCACGCGGGGAAGCGGATGAAGGACAATCATGTCCTTTGGCGCAAGAGCCATCTTCTGTCTGTCTAATATATAGCTGTCTTTTAAGCGCAGATAATCCTGCTCGTTAAAGAATCTCTCTTTTTGAACGCGTGTCATATACAGAATATCGAGGCTTGAGATGACATCTTCCATCCTGGTTGCCTCTGTATAAGGGATTTTGTTTTCGTCAAGGAATTTTGCCACCCAATCAGGAATCTTAAGCTCCTCCGGACTAATAAAGACAAACTTGACTCCCTTGTACCGGCTCATTGCCTCCGCTAAGGAATGAACAGTGCGCCCAAACTTCAAGTCGCCACAGAAGCCTATCGTGTGGTTCTCAAAGCCGCCTTTTAGAGCTCTTATTGTAACGAGGTCTGTCAATGTCTGAGTGGGATGATAATGGCCTCCATCTCCAGCATTTATTACAGGACAATTGGAAAATTTGCTTGCAAGAAGAGCCGCGCCTTCCTTGGGATTGCGCATTGCTATGACATCAACGTAAGAGCTTACAGTACGGATTGTGTCCGCAAGAGACTCTCCTTTTGATGTCGAGCTGTTGGCCGCATCGCTAAAGCCTTCCACCATTCCGCCTAGATGAAGCATTGCCGCCTCAAAGCTGAGCCTTGTTCTTGTACTCGGCTCAAAAAAAAGTGTCGCAAGAATTTTTCCGCGACACACGTCTTGAAAAGATGAAGGATCTACAATTATCTGCTCGGCAAGAGAGCAAATCTCGTCTATTTCCGCTATGGTCAAATCGTTAGGCTGAATTAAGTTTCGTCCTTTAAGCATAGCAAAAGTTTATCACAACAAAGGATTTTTACCAATAATATTTTGCCAGTTATTTTCGTAGCAAAGAGCCTCGTGGATTTTTCCGGTTATATGCTTTGCCGCGGCTGGCTCTGGCTGTCCCTCATAGTCCTGCGGATTTATGCTTTCTTTCACATAAAGGTTGTAGCGGTAGCGGTCTGTGTGATTAAAAAGCAGCATGGGGTCCTTTTTTCTCAGACCGAGCTTGTCATTTCCTCCCTGAAACACGGGAACAACAGGACATCCAGCCGCAAGCGCGACCCTTGCAGCTCCTTTCTTATATTGATTTTGTCCCCAGGGCTTTGAGCGAGTGCCTTCAGGGAATATTATGAGCGCATTCCCCTCGCCGATTGTTTCCTTGCAAAGCTCAATCAGCTCATCAAACTCATGGTCATTTGTTATATAAAGGTTTGCGACAACGGCAGAAACAATATTCTTCTTTAAGTATGAGTTTACAATACAGTCAGCATTTGGAATCTGGCTTATAAGCATCACTACATCAAGCAAGGAAGGATGGTTTGCAACAACGACACATCCGCCTAAGCTTTGGAGCTTTTCCTTTCCATCAACCTTCAGCCTTACAATTCCAAGCAGAGTCATCACACCGACAAAGAACTTAAAAAGAGCGCTGACTAGTTTTCTCGCCTGTCTTTGAAAGTCTTTTTTGCGCCGCCATATTACATGCATTACAGGCAGAGCAAATATTCCCAAAAGGAACGCTCCAAGCCCGAACAAAAAGAACGAAAATATCTTAGCAAATATTCTCCATGCATAAAGGACATGGTTCTTTACCGGCGGAATCTCAAAAATATAGTTTGGCTCAGTCTTGTACTTCATCTATGAACACCCGCGCAAATTCCTGGGGAGTCTTTATTTTCTCTGACAAGTCAATCATCTTTCCATCTCCTCCACAGGAGATACAGCAAGCAAATGCAAGAGGAAAATCACTTTCTGTCTTGCCACGTGCTTTATAGGCAGATTTATACTCATCGATTATATGCTCATCCGCATACACAAAAAGAATCTCTTTCTCTGCGCCGCAAAGAACTGGAGCGGCAGCAGCAAGAAGCGCGCTATGGAAATCATCCTCTGAAGGATATACAGCCGTGTATCCCGCCTTGATTTTTTCTGCAATTGTAGCGGCCGCAGGAGGAGTATTGAACACAGAGATTGAGAAGCTTGCCGGCATTATGTCGGCGTCCTCATAAAGAGACTTGTTTATCTTGAGCTGTCTGGAAAGTTCCCCGCGAAAGCTTGCAAAGACAAGCTTTGACTGCCTTGCATCTGGATTTTTCTGGATAACGTCATGCACAACCTGTATTGTCATGCGGCTTATCTGGCTAAGACGTCTTTTGAAGAGGGGGTCGCAGAATGCAAGCTTGGGCAGTTCAGAGGGATTATCAAGTGGAGGCTGATAAACTGTAAAGTCAGAGACAAATATTCCGCTCATTTTGTCCTACTTGTTTTTTCTAAAATTAAGAATTGAATAGAAATTTGTGCCTAGATTGTGATGCGCGCACACTAGATGGAAACCCGCTTTCTCTATTGCGTCCACGAGCTCGGCATAACGGTACATCTTGCTGTTTCCATTGGCTATGCACGTAAAATAAAGCGATGTCGCCTGCAATACATAGGACTCGCCCTCAAACTTCTGCATATCCCAAAGTGGCTCCATCACAAATATATCGCAATTCTCATCAACTGAGTTATAGATTTTTGTAAGAATCTTTGTAATCTGATGCAAGCTAAAGCAGTCAAGAAACTGGCTCATCCACACGGCATCCGCGCCGGCAGGAAGCTTAGTGCCAGTATCCAGCACATTGCCAGAAACAAAGTCAATTCTGTCCGAAAAACCAGCTTTTCTTGCATTCTTCTCTGCGACAGCCGTCTGACCTGGAAGGTCAACAATAGAAACATGGACATCGGAATCATATCTGCATGATGCAATAGCCCACTTCCCCGTGTTTCCGCCAATGTCAAAAAGTCTCTTTGGCTTGTTCTTGTATACAATAGGAAGCGCCTCGGGAAAAGCCACGTCTGAATAAAAATGGTCAAAATCAAACCAGGATTTCTTCTCACGTTCCGGCAAGGTGGAAAGAGCCTCATAGACCGTTGTCCATTTATCACCAAAGACTTTAAGCCCCTCGGGTTTTCCGCTTTTTACAGAGTCCAAAAGATTAAATGCGCCTTTGTAGCATATATCATTAACAAAATAGAAATTTGCCCGCGTAAGATTATCCTCAAGGATAAACCAGCCGACTTTTCCAAGCACTAGCTTTCC